>NZ_KB912879.1:300000-438389 GCF_000383875.1 Caldibacillus debilis DSM 16016
CGTTCTGATCTTGACCGTTGCCTTGGCCGCTTGCGGAAAATCCGATAATCATAAGGAGTCGGCCGGCGATAAAACGTCGGAAAATAACGAAACGAGGATTTATCACTCCGAAACCGGCGACGTGAAAGTGCCCGCCAACCCGAAACGGGTGGTCGTCCTCGCTTCCTCCTACACCGGCCACTTTTTAAAGCTGGGAATCAAGCCCGTCGGCATCACCCAATGGGAGACCCAAAACAAATTTTTTGAGGGCAAATTGGACGGCGCGGAAGTCGTCACCTCCGATTCCTTGGACAAAATATTGGAACTGAAACCCGATTTGATCGTCGCTTTCTCTCACGAAAAAAACATCGACAAATTGTCCAAAATCGCGCCAACTGTTGTTTACACCTATGACAAATACGGTTATTTGGACATTTTCCGGGAAATCGGAAAACTGGTCGGCAAGGAAAAAGAAGCCGAAAAATGGATTGACGAATGGAACAAAAAGACGAAAGAAGCCGCCGAAAAAGTGAAGGAAGCCATCGGCGAAGATGCGACCGTCACCGTTTTGGAACCGTACGGAAAAGACTTATATATTTATGGAAACAATTGGGGCCGGGGCACGGAAATCCTTTATCAGGCCCTCGGCTTGAAAGCCCCGGAGAAAGTGGAAAAAGACGCTTTTGGAACGGGATATAAAGCCATTTCCGCGGAGGTCATCCCGGAATACGCGGGCGATTTCATCTTCCTGGGGGACGGCGGAAATAATCCGGATACCTCCTTCATGGAATCCGACGTATGGAAAAACATCCCCGCCGTCAAAGAAAACCGGGTGATCCCCTTCGATTCCAAGTCCTTTTACTTCAACGATCCGATCTCCCTTGAAAAGGAACTGGACTATATCGTCGAACAGCTGACCAAATATAAGAAATAACCGGAGGATTTAAGGTAACCAAGATGAAACAGGGACATTCAGCGACGCCTTCCAAGGCGAAAAAAGGATGGTTTTTGCTCATCAGCCTCTTGGCCCTCGTCCTCAGCCTCGCCGCAGGAATTTCCCTCGGGGCGGCGGATATTGGCTGGGCCACCGCCTGGAAGGCCGTATTCCGATATGAAGGCATCAGCGAGGGAGAACGCATCATCCGCGAACTGCGACTCCCCCGGGAATTGGGCGCCGCGATCGTCGGCGCCTCCTTTGCCGTCAGCGGGGCCATTATGCAAGGGATGACAAAAAACCCCCTCGCCGATTCCGGACTTTTGGGATTGAATGCGGGGGCAAGTTTCGCCATCGCCGCTTTTTATGCGGCCTTTTCCGATTTTTCCTATTGGGCGGTCATGCTTGTTTCCTTCGCCGGCGCAGGGATCGGCGCCTTTTTGGTCTTCGGGATCGGCGCCTTATCAAAGAACGGGCTTTCCCCGATCCGCATGACCTTGGCCGGGGCGGCCGTATCCGCCCTGCTGACCGCCCTCGGGGAAGGAATCGCCCTGTATTATCAGCTTTCCCAAGACCTTGCCTTTTGGATTGCCGGCGGGGTCTCGGGCACGACTTGGACCCAGCTAAAAATCCTTTTCCCCGTGATGACGGGCGCTTTGCTTCTCGCCTTTTCCCTCGCCCGGCCGCTGACGATCCTCCATTTGGGGGATGAAGCGGCGAAGGGGCTGGGACTGAACACCTTTTTTATAAAAACCGTTCTTATCCTTATCGTTTTTGTTCTCGCCGGCATTGCCGTATCCGTCGTCGGTCCCGTCGCCTTCGTCGGGCTGATGATCCCCCACATCGCCCGCTTTTTCATCGGACAGGATTACCGCTGGGTGCTTCCCGGTTCCGCCATCCTCGGGGGAACATTCATGGTTCTGGCGGACACGGCGGCCCGGCTGATCAACGCCCCCTATGAAACGCCGATCGGTGCGGTCGTGTCCTTTATCGGGGTTCCCTTCTTCCTGTACTTGGCCAGGAAGGGAGGAAGGGAATTCGCATGAAAGGCTTTCCGGGATCTGTGAAAAATTGGGCCATTTTCGGTGCGGCCCTGGTTTTATTGTTCCTCGTTTTTCTCATCAGCATGGCGGCGGGATATATTTCCCTTACCCCGGCCCAGCTGCTTCGCACGATCGCCGGATCGGGAACGGAGCGGGAAAATTTGATCCTGTTCGATTTCCGCCTGCCCCGGATCCTGATCACCGTCCTGGCCGGAATGGCCTTTGCCGTAGCGGGCGGCGTCTTGCAAAGCATCACAAAAAATCCCCTGGCGGATCCGGGCATTTTGGGCATCCATTCCGGCGCCGGGGTAATGGTGGTTCTCTATATTTCCTTTTTTTCCGTCGAACCGGGCAGCTTCGTATATATCCTTCCCCTTTTCGCCTTTTTGGGCGGCATGATCACGGCCGCGATCATCTATGTTTTGTCCTACAAAAGGGGAGAAGGCATCCATCCTTTCCGCCTTGTGCTGAACGGCGTCGGATTGGCGACCGCCTGGTCGGGGGCCGTACTGATGATTTCCATCCGCCTGGAACGGAGCGACTACCAATTTATGGCCAATTGGCTGGCGGGAAATATTTGGGGGGACGATTGGCCTTTCGTTTTCGCCTTTCTCCCCTGGCTCGTTCTTTTCTTCCTGATCATCTTTGCCCGCCTGCAGGCCTTGAATCTTTTGAATGTGGATGAGCAGGCGGCGATCGGTTTGGGGGTCCGGGTGGAAAAGGAAAGATGGATCCTTCTTTTCAGCGCGGTCGCCTTGGCATCCGCAGCCGTCTCGGTGACCGGGGGCATCTCCTTCATCGGCCTGATTGCCCCCCATATGGCAAGAAGGCTCGTCGGGCCGCGCCACCAGGTTTTTTTGCCGCTCAGCGCGTTGATCGGCGCGATCCTGCTCTTGTCCGCGGACACCATCGGGAGGGTCATCCTCGATCCGAAAGGGATCCCCGCCGGCGTCATCGTTGCCGTGATCGGCGCCCCCTACTTTTTGTATTTATTGTCCAGGCAGAAATGAAGGAGGAGTTCCGGTGAAAGAAGTTTATGACGTGACGATAATCGGAGGCGGTCCGATCGGCCTGTTCACGGCCTTCTATTGCGGAATGCGAAAGCTGAAGACGAAAATCATCGAAGCGAGCCTCCAATTGGGGGGAAAAATCTCCCTCTTTTATCCGGAAAAAATCATCCGGGATATCGGAGGAATTCCCCAAATTAAAGGGGAGCTACTGGTGAAACAGCTGATCGAGCAGGCCAAAACCTTTGATCCGACGGTCGTGTGCGGGGAACGTGCGGACCTTCTGGAAAGGTCGGCCGACGGCACCTTCGTGATCACGTGCACCAACGGGAACAAGCATTACACAAAAACGATCATCTTGGCCGTGGGCCACGGCCTGTTCAAACCGAAAAAATTGAAGATTGACGGCGCCGAGCAATATCTCGGGACCTGTTTGCATTACACGGTGGACCGGCTGTCCATTTTTGAAGGGAAGGACGTGGTCATTTCCGGCGGAGGAAACACCGCCGTCGACTGGGCCAATGAATTATCTTCCATCGCCAAAAGCGTGACGATCGTCCACCGGAAAGACGAATTCTCCGCCCACGAGCAGCAGGTGGAAAGGATCAAGCTGCAGGCGCGGATTTGCGCACTTTGCCAAATTAAAGCGATCCATGGAAAGGAAAATCAACTGGATATCTCCGTGGAAAACTTGCGGACGAAACAAACGGACCGGTTAAAAGCCGACCACCTCCTCATCTGCCACGGCATCGAATCGGATTTCGGGAATTTGGTGAATTGGGGATTGAAGATGGCCGAAAATCGATTTGTCGTAAACAACCGGATGGAAACGAATATCCCCGGCATCTTTGCCGTGGGCGATGCGGTGATCTACCCGAACAAATTGAAACTGATCGCTGGCGGTTTCATGGAAGGCCCGGTCGCCGTAAACAGCGCCACCCAATTCCTCCATCCGGACAAACCCCTCGTCGACCTGTATTCCACCCATTACGATTTTTCATGAAAAAGGATGTCCCCAAGGGACATTTCCTCGAAGAAGGGAAAACCGATCCGCCTTGAATAAAAGGCAAGGGGCGCTCCCGCCGGCCCATTTCAATTGGGAATGGAGGGAGCGCCCCGTTTTTAATTCCGTTTTGATGTTTGTTTGAAAAAGAAGCTTCCGGACTCCATCACGGATTATATCATCGGTTTTCAAGACAGGTTTAAATTAATCCCAATTTGCTTAGCGCA
The DNA here is from genome assembly GCF_000383875.1 of Caldibacillus debilis DSM 16016. Classification (NCBI taxonomy): domain Bacteria; kingdom Bacillati; phylum Bacillota; class Bacilli; order Caryophanales; family Bacillaceae; genus Caldibacillus; species Caldibacillus debilis. Next base: position 304,194 of record NZ_KB912879.1, read on the forward strand.
TACGGTATCCCGTCATCGTCTGCGGATCTCGTGATCATATCGGCATAAGGAAGAAGATCTTGATGGGAGTTGCCCATGGCGATACCCATGCCGACAAACGATAACATCTCTTTATCATTTAATCCGTCGCCAAAAGCGATGGCTTCCTCGGGCTTTATGCCGAGATATTCCAACATGGCTTTTATTCCGGTCGCTTTTGACAAAGTCGCCGGAATGACATCCAGCACCAGAGGATGCCAGCGGACGAAGGAAAATTCGGGAAATAATTTTTTATACGGCTCCTCCTCATTGGCCTTACAATAGAGCATCACCTCATAAATTTCTTCCTTATGCCAAAAATCCGGCTGATATTCAGGCGTATAATTCAGATTCAGAGAATCGAAGGATTCGATAACCTCCGGATGATTCATCACATTACTTACCGTTTTTTCCAGGTTGGAAAAAACAAGCGGGTGATTCTTTTTCCCGGCATATTGAATGAATTTCCCTAGAAGCGTTTTATTAAAGGGTACGGCTTGGATCGTCTTCCCTTTGTAGCTTGCATAAGCGCCATTAAAGGATATAAAAGCATTTACTCCCAGCTGTTCACTTACGGCAGTTAAATGATGCGGGGCCCTGCCGGTTGCTAAAACAACCTCCAAACCATTTTGTTTTAACTGCAGCACAGCCTTTAATGTATTGGACGGGATTATTTTTTCTTGATTAAGCAAAGTTCCATCGATATCAAAAAATACAATTTTGAACATGGAGATTTCCCTTATTTTGCAAATTTATAATTTTTGCCGAAACCGGTGTTCTTTTCCAACCCAATAATAAAGCTGTATAAAAGTTTTTCCGCCCATTCGACATCCTTCATGCTTATTGTTTCTATCGGCGTATGCGTATATCTGGCAGGAATCGATATGTTTGCGACAGCTGCGCCCAATTCATCGAAAACAATAAAAGCATTTTCTGTAATTACGCCAACGGCGATTTCCCTTTGGAAGGGTATGGATTCCCGGCTACATATTTTCTCTAATTCTTCAATTAATCCCGTGTCCGGCAAAACGCCCGCCAACGTTCCTTTCCCATGAAAATTTAGATAAGTCAGCGCCGGCCCCCCGTCCAGTTTTACGTCGGTATAGCCATACAAATCTGGCGTATCACATGCAGGTGTCACATCTAATCCGATCGATACATTTGGTTTAATTTTCTTTACCGCAGGCAATATGCCCCGAATATTGAATTCTTCCTGGACACATGCGACCAGATAAACATCCCAATTCAATTGATCTTTATTTTTGGCCAGGTGTTCACCAAGCTGCAATAAAATTGCACAAGCAACACGGTCATCAAGCGCCTTACTTGTAATCCAGCCGTTATCCCTTTCGATAAAATCCGCATGAAAACAAATCCAGCTCCCAATCTTTACGCCTAACTTTTCCGCTTCTTCTTTCGATTTTACGCCAATGTCAATATATAGTTTATCCTGCGAGGGAAACGATCCTTTTTCCTCCGGTTTAAGAAAATGATAGGATTTTGTTCCTGCGACTCCCGGGACAACCCCTTTTTCTCCGATTACATCAAGCCGCAACCCCGGAAGTACGTTTACATTCGCACCGCCGATTCTTTCTACATAGAGATATCCATTTTTATCAATATTTCTTACGATAAAACCGACTTCATCCATATGCCCAAAAACCATTATTTTTTTTGCATTCGGTGCCCCGGAAGAGATGCGGCAAATCACATTGCCGATCACATCCACTTCAACTTCGTCACTAAATTCCAGAAAATGGTTTCTCATGTACTCAATTACCGGATCCTCTTTGGAACTGACCGCATGAATAGCCGTTAATTCTTTTAAATATTCTTTCATCGTTTTCAAAACGGATCACCTCAAGGCTGATTTCTGATTAACTCTAGATCGCACATAATGCCTCCCTGATTGTTTCCACAGCCCGTTTTTTATCGTCAAAAGCTTTATTTTTAAAAATGTATGAACCTACAACGAAAACGTTCGCACCTGCATCCGCACACATTTTCGCTTCGGCCGGGGTGATCCCCCCGTCCACTTCAATATCTACTTTGGCGTTCTTTTTTTCTATCAGTTCCTTCAATTCCGATATCTTGGGCAGGACATTCGGAATAAAGGGCTGCCCCCCGAATCCCGGATTTACCGTCATCACCAGTACCATATCCAAATCATTGATCAAATATTGGATGGCGGATATCGGTGTCGCAGGGTTTAAGGCGACACCGGCCTTCTTATTGTAACTTTTGATTTGATGCACAAGGCGGTGCAAATGGTAGTTACCTTCCGCATGTATCGTTATAATATCGGCGCCCGCATTGACAAAATCGGGGATATATTTTCCGGGTTCATGAATCATCAAATGGACATCAAATACTAAATGGCAATGCTTTCTGATCGATTCGATGACGGTTGGACCGAAAGAAATGCTCGGCGCAAACTGACCATCAATCACATCCAAATGCAAAAAATCAGCCCCTCCACATTGAACGGCCTTTATCTCTTTTTCTAAATTCCAGAAATCCGCGTTTAATATGGAAGGGGCTATTTTATAATTCATTTCTAACACCTCTTGCTTGAAAAAGTCGCTTCATCTTATCTTATTTTTCCAACAGGTCTCCAAAAAAAGAATCTATAACCATCATTACCCCGCTTTTATTTTTGGCGTTCTTTATATCTAACAAAGCCTGCTCATCGCGTATAAGTTCCATAATCTTCTGAAGCGTTTTCAGCTGTGAAGCAGGATGGGTAATGGCAAGCATGAAAATGATGCTGACCGGAACATCTTTTTTTGTATCCATTGCCTGAAAAGTAACCGGATTTTTCAGGATCCCGATGCCCAAACTTCCTTTGATGACATGTTTAGGATCGGTATGGGGAATGGCAATCCCTAAACGGTTTGTTTCCAATCCTGTCGGAAACGTCTTTTCCCTCTCGATCAATGCGTCAGGAAAAGTCCTTTTTACATAGTTTTTTCTTAAAAAGTTTCGGCTCAACACAGTAATGGCTTCTGCAAAATCATCCGCATCAATATTTCGTTCAATCAAATCTTCCTCTATAATGAGTCTGCCATTGTCTTTTGCTTCATTTTTCATCGCTGTACATCCTTCTCTTCTTCAGCCTTTTATTGTTTCATTTTGCTGATCCTTGAACGATATTTTTTTAATGTAAAAATAGATGGGTACGGCGGCAAGCACAACTAACGCGATGATTCCTGCTACGCCCAAACGCATGAACAGCGTTACGACAAAGTCGTAAACGTTTCCAACATACAATGCAGAAACATTTGTTCCTTCCTTTGCAAAACCGCCTTTCACCGCCAGTTCCGTATAATAGGGGGTAAACCAAGTAGAAATATATAACACGAGGGCCATATTAATCGTTGAACTGATCAATGTACGGATCACATCACCCTTATGAAGAATGGTAGCCATACAGATAAAGAATGGTGCAAAAGCTAAGTCTGCAAGCGGAAGCACACGGTTTCCAGGCAAAATCGCAGCCAACAACAAGGTAATGGGTATAATGAGAATCCCTACCGTAATAGTGGTCGGATGGCCTAAAGTGACAGCAGAGTCAAGGCCAATATAGAGTTCTTTTCCGCCGAAACGTTCATTGAAGAATTTTTTCGCCGCATCCGAAATCGGCAATAACCCTTCCACAATAATGCGAATAACGCGAGGGAATAGAATCATGATGCCTGCGACAACGATTACCAATGTAGCCCCTTCTTTGAATCCCGTCCCCGCCAGCAAACTGATGATGATTCCTAAAATTACACCAATAATGACAGGATCGCCGAACATCCCGAATTTCTTTTGGATAAACTGGGTATCGACATTTCTGTTTTTCATGAAAGGCAATTTTTCATAAATCGCTTCCAACAATGCATATAATGGAACTGTCGATGAAGCATAGCCTTGGGGAATGGATATCCCCTCTATCCCAATGACCTTCTGTACCCGTTTTGCCGTAAAATCTGCTGCAATCAATGAAAAAATGCAGTGCATCATGGCGGCAATCAAGCCATAGATTAAACTGTCCGTGATTAACGCAACAATGGAACCGGTTAAAGCGTAATGGGAATAATTAAAGATATCGATATTCATTGTTCTAGTCAGTCTGAGGAGAAGCAATACAACGTTGAGGGCAAATATAATGGGAATGATCAAAGCGCCGACTGTCGTAGAGAAAGCAATGCCTGCGGAAGTTCCCGAACCCAGATCCATTACTTGCAATTGAAATCCGAATCGATCAACCATTGCATTGACTGCAGGAGATAAATACTCGCCTATCAATGTTGTAACTAAGTTGAGTCCTAAGAAGCCAACCCCGACAGTCACTGCGGATTTCAATGATTTTAAAAAACTCAACCGGAAAAGCAGACCGACTAAAATGAGGACTAACGGTACAAAGACATAGCCGCCGAGGGACAATACATAATCGATGACTTTTTGCATGGCATCCACACCTCCTGGAGAAATGCGTGAATCTTTTACTTCGAAAGAATTTCAATGATTTTCTTTTTCGTTTCCTCTTCACCGATTCCGGTTAATAAGGGAGTGCCTAAAACGTTGGGAACGCCAAAATCATTCTCGACTTTCATGCTGGTCACGATTAAGTCTGCATTGCTCGCTTCATAAGTAAGTTCCGATAAGGTCCTTTGAGTCACATTCGCGTCGATATTGGCTTGGGCCAATAATTCCCGAACCTTGTCGGCTATGATTGTTGATGTTGCGATCCCACCGCCACATGCCACAATGACGTTTTTTTTCATTTTTGATCCCTCCTTTTAAAATTTTTTTCTCCGTCGGAAAATTTATTTTATGCTTGAGATAAAGTCCCCAAGCAAAAATAACAAGTTACTTAACCGCAAGGGAACGAAAAGCCCGTACTTTCCTCATAAATTCTTCCACTCGATTTTGGTCTACATGATTTTCAAATTTTCCTTCATATTTGAATGCCGTTCCGACAACAGCTCCATCTGCAATTGACAATTGCTCTTCCAAATTATTGAGTTTGACGCCCGTATTTGCCAGGACAACAACATTTGGCACCGCATCCTTAACCTTTTTCAAAATTTGCGAATCAGTGCTTGCTCCGGCCGTCAATCCTGAAACGCAAAGGGCGTCAGGACGATTGTTAAAAACAGTAGATTTTGCGATTTCCTCAATATCCCGATCCGCCAAATATTTCGCGGCCTCCGGCACAATATTGAAAAGCAGCTTGACATTTTTGGCGCCAATGCGATGTTGATGTCTGACCGTTTCACCGACATCCGTGTCCCAAAGGCCGAAATCGCTTGCATAGACCCCAGTAAATATTTCCCGAACAAATTTTGCTCCTGTCGCTGCCGCCAAATCCAGCGATAACTTCGCATCCCACAAAACATTAACGCCAAAGGGAACTTTGATATCATGCATTAGTTCTCCGATAACTCTAGCCATCGCTGCCACTGTTTCAGGTTTCACTTTCGTCAAATAAGGCATGCTGAATTCATTTGAAAACATAACCGCGTCTACCCCGCCGTTTTGCAAGGCCATTAAATCCTTTCTGGCCATCTCTACGACGTAATCCATTCCTTTTTTTTCATCATAGTAAGGATCTCCAGGCAGAGGTCTTAAATGACACATCGCAATGATCGCCTTTTCTGTACCAATAACATCTTTTAACCAAGTCAATGTCGTTCACTCCTTCAATCATCGATGGTTTAATCTTCATTTTCAATTGGCGATATTTCTATGGCAATTCCCAAATCTTCGAACATTTTTATGTCCTCTTCCGGTAAATTCGCATCCGTGATGATCCGATCGATCACATGAATATCCGAGATCTTCGCAAAAGCCACTTTATGAAATTTACTGCTATCTGCCAGCAAAATTTTTTCCTTCGCGATTTCAATCATCGTTTTCTTAATATTTAACTCTTCAATATTGGAGTTTGTTAAACCCGATTTAATATCTATCGCATCCGTTCCCAAGAAAACTTTGTCAACATTTAACTGTTTCAATAAATTTTCTGCAAAGGGTCCGATTAAGCTGTAAACCCCTTTTCTTTTTTGGCCGCCGATCACGACCAGTTCTATATTGTCATTATCACTAAGGGTCATTGCTATTTTGATGTCATTCGTAATGACCGTCACATTTTTGATCGAAGATAATTTCTTTGCCAACATGAGGCTTGTGGATCCGGAATCCAATAATATGGTTTCTCCGGGACATATATGTTTGACCGCGAGCTCCGCGATCGCTTGTTTTTCCTTGACCGCCTGTTTTTCTTTTACAGAATATTTAGGCTCAAAATTCGTTCCTTTGTTCCTTTTACTCACTGCGCCGCCATGAACACGCACGATCAAATCTTGTTCGTCAAGTTTTTTCAGATCCCTTAACACCGTCGTTTTCGACACTTTAAAAAAATCGACGAGTTCCGGAATATTGACCGTGCCTTTTTCATTGATATATTCCAGTATCTTTTCCAACCTTTCCACTTGAAGCATAAGATCACCTTTTAAATTTTAATTTTCACGAATATTATCAAAATGAACTTTTTTGATCTTTTTTGCTGTTTTATGGTCTATTTTGATATTATCACGACTTTTTTATTGGCGCAATATGAATTTTTAGATACTTAAAGTAATTTTTTCTGTTAAATATATGGCGTGAAATGATATTAATTTGAATTTTAATGGATTTTTTTGATGCCTTTTGGCCCGATCGTATAAATTGAATTTACGTTTTCATCAACTTAAAATTGAGATTAGAATTCCGAAATAATCTGGCAGAACGCGTTAAATTTAACATTTCCAATATTCGGGGGTGGGAAAATTGGCGGAAAAAAGGGTGTTGATGCTGGTAACCAATACCGGTCAAATTGAAGGGGGGCCAAAAACCGGGTTATGGCTGGAAGAATTCGCCGTTCCCTATGAAAAATTCACGGAACGGGGATATCAAGTCCAAGTGGCAAGCATAAAGGGCGGCAAAGCCCCCATTGATGAACGGAGCTTGCCGAAGGACGGCCGGTGGGAAGAGGCAATCAAACGGCTGGAGGATACCGTGCCGCTCCATGCCCTTTCGGCCGAAGCCTTCGACGCCCTGTTTTTGCCCGGCGGCCACGGAACCATGTTCGATCTGCCGGGGAATCCGGATTTGGAAAAGGTAATCCGGGCGATGTATGAATCGGGGAAGGTGGTCGCCGCCGTCTGTCACGGGCCGGCGGGGTTCGTGGATATGCGGTTGTCGGACGGCCAATATCTCGTGAAAGGGAAAAAATTGACCTCCTTTACCAACGAGGAGGAACGGGCCGGGAAGCTCGAACGGTATATGCCGTTTCTTCTGGAAAGCCGGCTCCGCGAACAGGGAGCCATCTTCGAGAAAAAACCCCTTTGGTCGGATCACGTGGTGATTGACGGAAACCTGATCACCGGGCAAAATCCCCAATCGAGCAAGAGCATCGCCGAAGCGGTGATCGATGCACTCGAAAACAAATAAAAACCGGAAAAGGGGGAACCGCAAGGTTTCCCCTTTTTCTGATCATAACGATTCGCCCCGCACTTTTTCTTCCTAGATCACCTGACGAATCCGTCTCACACCATCTTTATCCGGCGAATTCGTCGGCTCATTGAGCATCATGAACTTCTCCTTTTCCATAATCGCCTGTGCCATCCGGGAAACGGTCATGGACGGATTTTTTTGAAACATTTCCAGACTTGCCGAATGCCGTTACTATATTGTCAGTCTCCCGTCGGTTCTGTCGTTCAGGACAAACGGAATCCCTATTGAAAAGTAACTTCGTAACCTGCCCGTCTCAGGGGAGATGTTTCCCGTTTACGCTTGATGAACCCTTCGAATGAGCGCTTTCCTGCTCAAAAAAGACATCTCAAAAAAATTGAGCGACCCGCTTGTCATGTCTTGACAAGGGACCGCTCCCTCATTTGGGCGAGTACGCCTAAGGAAAGGAACTATACCTCCCCGCCCACGCCCCGATACCGCTTATAATGCAGCAGGTTCCGCCTCGGGCATTAAATCCTCTTTACACAATCCCTTCAGAATATCATCCAGGATTTTCCCACCACATCCAGTTCCCGTTTGATCCTGATACAAAATCCCCACGTATTCTCCTCGACCCGTTTCCGTTCTTCATCTTCTTTAAAACGGGTTCCCCTTCTCCCCCGATTTATTGTAACTTTTCGAAACATCCTTCCACAGACTGCGATCGTTTCTTATCCGAATCCGAACCCGGAGACGGAAAAGGTTTGACATTCGGTTGATATGATCTCCGTTTTTTTCTCCGCAAAAAACTGTCATTTACGGCCCTGCTGATTTGGTTCCCCGATAGCCCGTATGGGCGCGAACCGAAACCTCAGCATAGCGCCTCAGATCTTGTTCCTTCGAGAAAATGGTTCCAAGAAAACCGCCAAGAAATCCTAACGGAACACTAACCAACGCCGGATTGTCCAGCGGGAAAATCGGCTCGCCGACAAACAGCGCCGCTCCTTCAACCGGGGAGAACACGCTCGGACTGATCGAAACAAGTACCAGCGCGGAGATTAAGCCGGAAAGGGAGGCCCAAACAGCCCCGGACGTATTAAAGCGCTTCCAATAGACCGTATATAAAATAACCGGCAAGTTGGCGCTGGCTGCGATGCAAAAGGCCAAGGAAACAAGGAAAGCCACATTTAAATACTGCGCACCGAGCGAGATGAGGATCGAAAGGACCGATACGCCCAATGCCGCATAGCGGGCGGCCAGCATTTGCTGGCGATCGGAGATGTTTCCTTTTTTGATGATCTGGCCATAAATGTCATGGGCAAAGGCCGAAGCGCCGGATAATACAAGCCCGGCCACGACCGCCAAAATTGTGGCAAAGGCGACGGCGGAAATAAAGGCAAACAGGAGATTTCCGCCAATGGCTTCGGCAAGCAGCGGCGCAGCCATGTTTCCGCCCGGATTCGCTTCGAGAATCTTGCTTTCGCCGACGAAAATAGCCGCTCCAAAGCCGAGAAACAATGTCAAAATATAGAAAATCCCGATCGTCCACGTTGCGGTGATAACCGAGCGACGGGCGGTTCTTGCATCCTTTACCGTAAAAAAGCGCATCAAAATATGCGGCAGACCGGACGTTCCCAGCACCAGGGCCAGCATCAATGAAAGCGTTCCCAACGGATCTTTGTATTTAATGCCCGGATTCAAGTAATCCGCGCCATGGCTTGTCGCCGTTTTCACTTCCGTAAACATGGCCCCGATATTAAAGTGAAATTTCAAGAGAACGATAAAGGAGACGATGATCATTCCCGCCATCAGGAGGACGGCCTTGATAATTTGGACCCAGCTGGTGGCAAACATGCCGCCAAAAAGGACATAAATCGTCATCATGACGCCGACAATCAATACGGCAATCCAATACGGGATATCAAACAACAGCTGGATGAGCGCGCCGGCGCCGACCATTTGGGCAATCATGTAAAAAAGGACAATCGTAATCGTGCTTATCGCGGCGACTCCACGGACCTTTCTCGCGTCAAAACGGGAATTGATCATATCCGCCAATGTGTACTTCCCCAAGTTTCTTAGCGGCTCGGCAACTAAAAACAGGACCACTAAATAGGCGATAAGAAAGCCGATACTGTAGAAAAAGCCGTCAAACCCTTGTAATGCGATCATCCCGGCGATTCCCAAGAAGGAGGCCGCCGATAGATAATCGCCGGCGATGGCGAGCCCGTTTTGCCATCCGGTCAGTCCCCCACCCGCCGTATAAAAATCGCCGGCGGATTTTGTCCGTTTTGCGGCAATGTATGTGACAATCAGCGTCAGAATTACGATCGCCAAAAAAAGAACGACGACAATCGGATTCATGAATCATTCCCCCTTTAGCTGGTCCCGGATGATTTGCTCCGCCTCTTCATCAAAGGAATTTGCCTTTCGCACATAGATGGCGCTTAACACCCATACCATGACAAACTGGGAGAAGGCAAATATCCATGTCCAGGAAATATCGCCAATTGCGGGGGTGTTTAGAAATTTGGTGTAGGAAGTGCAAATCGGCAATAGAAAGTAAAAAACCATGAAGAAAATGGTCATCGGCACCAAAAATTTCCTTTTTCTTTTTAAAAACTGTCGAAATTGATCACTATCTGCCACTTGTTCAAAATCAATCCGGGACGCTCCGGAGGGGATCCATTCTTTTTGCGCCAACGATCTTAACCCCTTTCTTTTTTATTTACCTTCTATTATATAAATTCAGAATATTAAGGAACAGATAATCGCTCTAAACGGCGGATTTTGGGGGATTAATGGTTTAATTGGGAGGATGAACGGTATGGAAAATGAATCCTGGCTTGCCTTGCCCATCTTCCCCGGCCAATCAAGCGGGACAATATTCAAATGGGGGCATTCCGCCATCCTCTTCCATTTTGATGCTTTCTTTTTTTCCTTCGATTAACGCCCTTGGAAAAACGCCCGGATCATTTTGTTTGCCTGACGGCTGACCGGAATTTTCGTCCGATTTTTATCGCCCAGCGTCAAATTGCTCGTTCCGTTAAACCACGGGGTGATCTCTATAACATGGTTGAGATTCACCAAATAACTCCTGTGCGGACGGAAAAATGGATGACCTTTTAATTGTTCCTCCAATTCCCGCAACGTCATTCGGCTTTGCAGAACCTTTTCCTCGGTATGGATCTCCAAAATCTTCCGGTTCGGTACGGCATAGTAAATCGATTCGGGCGAAACGACAACCATCCGCTCCCCGTCATCAATTAACAGCTTCGATACCGCCTGGGTTTCCCGAATCTCTTCAGGAGAATTTTTCTTTTTCCGATGATCCAAACTTTTACGAATCCGTCCCAATGTCCGCTGAAATCTCGCTTCATCATACGGCTTCAGCAAATAATCGACCGCTTCCACATCAAAGGCGTCGAGGGCGTACTCATCATAGGCCGTCGTAAAAACAAACAACGGCTTCGGACCTTCCCGTTTTAATATTGATCGGGCCGCATCAACACCGGACAGACCGGGCATTTCCACATCAAGGAATATGACGTCCGGATGATGTTTATGATACAGTTCGATCAGCTGTTCACCAGTCTCCGCGTGGGGCGTCAGAATAATATCCTTTTCTGCCTTTAATAGATACATCAATTCTTTTCTCGCCATCAATTCATCTTCGGCGATCATGGCCCGAATTTTCATGCCATCACCCTCTTTTTCTTCTCCGGAATGGAATCCGGTATCGAAAATTTCACTTCGCTTCCCCCGTCCGAAAAGTTCCGAATTCGGAGTCTGGAAGACTCACCCAATAATTGGACCAAACGCTGATTGACATTATAGATGCCGGTTCCCCCGTTTTGCTGGTGCCGCAATGGCTGATTCCCCACAATCGGCAAAATCTCTGTCGGAAAACCGCAGCCATTATCGCGGACGGATATCTCCACCCTCCCGTTCTTTTTTTCGACCAGGATTTCAATTTTGGCATGACCGGTGATATTTTTTAATCCATGTTGAACCGAATTTTCAACCAACGGCTGAATGGTCGACGGCGGAATATAAATATTCGTAAGATCATCCGGTCGGACTAATGAAATTTCCAGTCTTTCTTTAAACCGCTCTTGAATGATCGCCGTATAAGCCTCCACATGTTCGCACTCTTTCTCCAGTTCCACCAGGGATTTGGATACCAAGCGCAAATTAAACCGCATATAATTGGCGAGCTGTAGGGTAAGCTGACGGGCCTTGGCCGGATCTTCCCGAAACAGCCCGGCGATCAATTGCAAAGTGTTAAACAGAAAGTGGGGATTGATTTGGGCTTGCAGGTTCCTTAACTCGGTATCGCGAATATGGGCCTTCATCTTTTCCGCCGCCAACCTGTTCAATTGATCGGAAATCAGTGGACCCAAACCTTGCGCCATCATAACATCTACAGGTGAAATATGTTCCGGTTTCCGGAAATAAAACGTAATCAGGAAGGCGACTTCATTATCTTCGATAATCGGAATATAAATCGCCGCTTCGAGCGGGCAATTTTTGTTGAAACATTGCAAATCGGACTTTCCCCTGGCAATTTCCACCTTTTTTTGCATAATCGACCGCAAGGCTGCCGGGGATCCGATCTTGTCGCCAAAGCGGTGGTGGTCGTCCCCCATCCCTTTATGGGCCAATACTCCCTTTTGGTTCGTCACAGATACGGCGGCCAATCTCAAACGGCTATATAATAAATCCGCCAAACCTTCGGCAACTTCAAGGGGAGAATCGTTTTTCAAAAAGGGAAGGGCTTCCTTCGCAATGGTTAATGCCTGCTTTGACGCCAAGGCCGCTTCATTTTCCTGTTCGCGTAAAACAATGCCGATCATTGCGGTAAAAATGGCGACGGCCATGCTATTGGATAACACCAGGGGAATGCCGATGATGTTTACCGCTTCGATGATATCCGAACGACCCGGGTAGAAAATCAGCAGAAACTGCATGTACAAAACGGGCGGAAAAACCCCGATAAACAAAGCCTTTAACGGGGAAATCACCCGTTCGTTGGAAAAAAATCTGGCCGTCAGCCCTGCCAAGAAGCCTGTAATCGGATTGACAATCGCATTGGCCAGCGCACCGATTCCACCAAGGAAAAGAAAATGGACGCAGGTAATCAGCCCGGCACCCAATCCCAGCGCGGGGCCGCCTAATAACCCGACGATCACTATGGCCACAAGACTAAGGCTGACAATAATATCCCCCTCTCCCACCGGTAACAGGATCAATCCGTGACGAATTTCGCCATCCGCTTGAATAACAATTCCCATTACCGTGCTGGCAATTCCAAACAAGCCAAATACGCAGGCATGAACGAACGACATCGGCAAATTGTACTTCCGATACAACAGCGCCTTAAACGCACGGGTTCGGGTCGTGACAAAGGCAATGATGAGAATGAGACCCAACCGTTCAAACAACGTAATCGTCAAGTTTTCAATTCCCATCAAATTTTTCATTCCCATCTCTCCCCGAATGGATTCCGGTCTGCGCTTGAATCGAAAACTTTTGGAATTCTTTCAAGGATTGGGACTGCCTGCGGAAAATAAATGATCCTCCGATCGCGCCCATAAATCCGATGGGAATCGTAAGAATTCCCGGATTGTAAAGGGAAACGACCGCTTCCCTCCGGATCCATCCGTCGACCGGATTCATAATATGCGGCCCGAGGGCGACAGCAAATAGCGAAGCAAAAAGCCCCATCATCATTCCTGTAAAGGCACCTCCGGGAGTAAAGCGTTTCCAATAGATCGTTAAAAAAAGAACGGGAAAAATACTGGAAGCTGCCACAATAAAGGTCATCGAAACGAGAAAGGTGACATTCAACCTTTCCAAACGCAAAGCGAGTAACGTGGAAATGAGCCCGATGGCCACGGCTGACAATCGTGCCGCACGCAACTGATCCTTTTCCGTGGATTTCCCCTTTTTCAAAATATGATGGTAAATATCATGGGAAAAAGCGGTCGTCGCGGAAATTACAAGACCCGCGACAACGGCGATGATCGTTGTAAAAGCGATCGCCGAAACAAAAGCCAACAGAAAATCGCCGCCGACGGCCTGTGCAAGAAGCGGCGCCGCCAAATTCCCGGTCGAATCCCGTTCGAGAAGGGCGTCCGTTCCGAGGAGCGCAACGGCCCCCAGGCCGAGAATCAAGGTCATGATGTAAAAAATTCCGATGATCCAGGTCGAACTGATCAACGAACGACGAACCTCAAAGGTATTCCGGACAGTAAATAGGCGAATTAAAATATGGGGCAAGCCTGCCGTCCCGAGGACAAGGGCTAGCTGGAGTGAAAGAAATTCCAAGGGATGGTCGTATAAATGTCCCGGAAGGAAGAAATCCTTTCCCAGCGGTGTCCCTCCCTTTACATCCTCGATGAGCGTTGCAATGTTCCAATTAAAATGGGAAAAAACGATCAATGTCAAAAGAAAGGTGCCCGACATCAGAAGAACCGTTTTGACAATTTGTACCCAGGAAGTGGAGATCATCCCGCCCGTTATAACATACAGCGTCATTAATGCCCCGATGACCATCACGGAAACGGAATAATCGAGATTTAGGAGGAGACGAAGAAGAAAACCGGAGGCCACAAGCTGGGGAATCATATATAATATAGAGATGATGAACGTACTAAACGCCATCAAAAAACGCATTTGCCTACTCGGAAAACGGGAACAGATGACATCACCGAGGGAATAGTTTCCCAACCGATGAACCGGTTCAGCGATTAAAAATAGAACGACCACATAGGACACTAAAAAGCCGATGGAATATAAAAATCCGTCATAGCCGCGGAACGCCACCATTCCGATGATCCCCAGAAAGGATGCGGCGCTGATGAAATCGCCGGCAATGGCCATGCCATTTTGAAACCCGGTTAATTTCCTCGAGGCGACATAAAACCGGAGCGTCGTTTTACTGCGTTTCGCCGCCCAATAAGTAATGATTAACGTGCTAACGACTATATAAATGAGGAACAAAAAATACGTCGGATTCAAGGACCTCCCTCCTTCTCCATCCCTTCCAGTTTCTCTTCCATGCTTTTCGCCTGAGCATGGTAAACGCCGCAAAAAAACCATGTTAACGGAATTTGCAGGAATGCCAATAGCCATGCCCAAGGAATCCCGTAAAAGAAACTCGGTCGATTCACGACATCCGCTATGAACATAAGGGATAGAGGAATCAGAAAATATAACGATAAAGCAATCGTTAAAAAAATCCCTGCCCTGCGATTTTTTTTCCGAATGATTGGCAATACCTGCTTTTCCATCCTCTGCCACCCATTTAATAACAGAATTATCAGTATAATCTTATATTTCGAATATTACATGATGATTTCCTGCTTGTAAAGTTCCTTCCATCCCCTTCGTTCAGAAAGGCGAAATGAATGAGATTGCAGACGTCGTCCTACCCTCAACCGGCCTTTCCATCGGCACATCCGAATCCTCCGGCGAGTCCGTCTCAAAGACGGAACATGGAACTGTTGAAAGCTTTTTCCTGAAAAAGAAAAAGCCCCTATGAATCTTCATCCTGCAGCATCCCCAACGTTCCCGCAAGGCCTTGCAAAACCATCTTGAACTTAAGTTTCGATGTTTCTTCGATATGAATCGGCGTTTTTGTTTCAAAAGCGAATTCCGCCAAACTTAATAAATACTTTACGAACTAATTCAATCGGGATTTCATATTTCAACTTTTCGGGTTTGGGAAAAACCGCCTCGGTATATTTTTTGCAATTTTGTCTGAAAGAAGGAATAATTCGTTTTAAGAAGAAACTACAGTAATTTTTTATTTTCATCCTCAAATCCTCCCGTTCCATCCGCCGGCCAAGCAAATAAAAAGGACGGCCTGACCGGACCGTCCCGAACATTTTTCCTTCTTCGGCTTTGGCATAAAACAAATAGGGGAGAAGCGGAACCTTCTCCCCGCAGAACATTCCTGATCAGCCCCCATGCCGCACCCCCGCACCCTCCGGACGAAAAAATGGAAGGCCGAAGGGATTTCCATCCCGCAAAAACAGGGGTTCGTCCTTGCGGCCGGCCGCTCATTGCCTTTCCTTGAAAATCTCCGCCACTTTGTTGACCACGTAACTGCTGCCGCCGTCCTTTTCCACGTTTTCAATCATCATGGCGATCAACAGATCGGGATTTTCCGCAGGATAGGCGACGAAGAAGCCGTTCTCCTGCCCTTTTTCATCTTTTTTCGCCTTCAGCTCGGCCGTTCCCGTTTTCCCGGCCAGGACCAAATCTTTCATATACGCCCCGCGGGCGGTCCCATACGGGCTCGCCACCACTTCCTTCATCATATCGGCAACGGCGTCGGCCGTTTCCTTTGAAATCACCTTTTCTTTCCAAACGGTATTCGCTTTCGCCTGTTCAATGACGGGCAGGATCATGTTCCCGTCGTTGATGAACGGCGTATAGACCGCGGCCAGATGCAGGATGCTCATCAGCATTTCCCCCTGGCCGTAACCCGTATCGGCCAGCTGCGGACCCTTTTTCAATGTTCCGCTGTTCGAAATTTGCGAATCTTGTACCGGATAGCCGAATTTCAACTCTTCCCCGAACCCGAATTTTTTCAAGCCGTCCGCCAGCTGATCCGGGCCCATCTCAAGGGCGGACATGGCGAAATAAATATTATCCGAAGTAATCAGGGCATCCTTCAAATCCACTTCGCTCAAACGGGTGCTGACCCGGGTAACGGAATAATTTCCCCAGGAAGGATCATCGGGGCGCCAAGTCTTCCCGGAGATCTTCTTTTTCTTCTTTGGATCGATGGTTCCCGTCTCCAAGCCGATGGCCGCCACTACGGGCTTGATCGTGGAGCCGGGCGCATAGGCCGAAGCGAACCGGTTGATCAGCGGCGTATTTTTATCTTCCTGCAATTGTTTCAATTTTTCCGAAGAAATGCCCAACACAAACGCATTGGGATCGAAGGCGGGGGTGCTCACCAGCGCCAAAATTTCCCCGGTTTTCGGATGGATCGCGGCGGCAGACCCCTTCCTTCCCTTCATTTTTTCATAAATCTTTTTCTGGAGTTCCGCATCGATCGTCAACGTAATCGACTCGCCTTTTTCCGGCGCTTTTTCCGCCAGAACCACATCCGAGCCGTCGGTTTTTTCAATGTAAATTTTTGCTCCGTTCTTCCCCCTCAACCGGTCTTCGAAGAGTTCCTCCAACCCCCGTTTTCCGATCCGGTCCCCCGCGGAATAACCCTTTTCCTTATTTTTTTCCAATTCTTCCGCGGTGATTTCGCCGATGTAGCCGATCAAGTGAGCGGCCGCTTCCCCGTAAGGATATTCCCTTTCGCTGACCTCCCGGACGGAAACCCCCTGGATTTCCTTTGCCTTATCGATGAGCGCCGTTTCGGTTCGCGCCACTTTTTTGATCGGGACGAAAAAATGGGGTTGAACCCAGGAAGCGTTTAACGCCTGGTCGATTTTCTCCACGGAGACATCCAGCAGTTCCGCAAGCTCTCCTTTGATCTTTGCCTCATTCCCTTGCATTTGTTCGGGCACGAGCCCGATTTCAAAGGCGCTGCCGTTGACGGCAAGGGGCAAACCGTTCCGGTCGAAGATTTCCCCCCGCTCCCCTTTGGATGTGGTGATGCGCACCTTGTCCCCTTCCTGCAAATTCGGGAAAATATACGTGGTATTCCATTGGATATACCAGTCTTCCTTGTCATCCCGTTTCTCTTTCACGAGGGAGGCCTCATGTTCGAAGGAAATCTCTCCGGCCAATGTGTCCATTTTTACGGAAAAGGGAAGTTTGACCGATTTTTCTTCCTTTTTCCCATCCTTTTCTTCCACTTTCACGGGCTTCACTTGCAAATCTTTCACTTCGAGATCTTTATAAATCTTTTTATACCTTTCCACAAAATCTTCCTTAAAGATGCTTTTCCTGCTGGATTCGGAAAGCATCTCATACATATCCCCAAATTTTTGTTCGGACCAAAGCTTTGTGAATCTTTCCAATCTTTCTTCGGGAGTCGGTTTGTCTTTGCAACCGGAAAGGAGAATGACGGCTCCCGCGATGATCACGAAGAAAATAAAGGGAAAACCTCTCTTCCGCTTCATATGACGCCCTCCGTCTTTTGGATATCCGACCGGGTTTGCAAAAACGGTCTTGAATCGTCCGCACCGAAACCTTCCGCAACGGAAATTCCGATCCGAATGATGTGAAAAACCGGAAAATCTGTCGGGTTTCATTTTGGAGACAAAAAGCAGGTTCCTATCCGACGATGGCAAAAACGGTCTCTCGTTCTTATTCATTGTACCATAGTTGCCTGAAACCAATCTATGCAATCTTTCCCTCCATTCCTTCGGCAGCCCCGGCTCCGGTGAAAGCTCTAACGGGCGCATCCCGAAAGGGATTTTGGCCTGCAAAAATTTTACGCATCCTTTGCCATTCCCATGTGCCAAAAAAACAAAACCCGGGCGGTCAGCGCAGCGAAAAGCCGGGGCCGGCACCGGGTTCTCCCGGCGGATGTCCGCCAACGGGCAATGATTTTCGGACACAGGGAGCAATGATGGACATTTTTCACGCGATGATGGACGTTTTTTTCGCGATGATGGTTATTTTTTCTTTGATGTCGGACAAATGTCTTCCCATGTTGAACATAAATTTTAAAATGTTGAACCAATCTTTGAAAATGTTGGACAGTCTCTTGCGATGTTGGACGATTTTTTGCCGATGTCGGACCATCCGGAGGAAATGTTGGACATTCCGCCGATCCGGCCGAAACCGATGTTGAACGTACAGTCCGGAATATTGGACAAACGGATTTTTTCTTGGACGTTTTTCCAAAAATGTTGAACATTTTTCCTTCGATGTGGAACCATCCGATCGGAAAAAAATGAAAATGTTGGACATTCCGTCGTTAAAGCCGAACCCAATGTTGAACGTTCAACTCAAGAGATTGGACAAACGGGTTGTTTATTGGACATTTTCCAAGTAATGTTGAACATTTTATCCCGGATGTCGGGCCATCCGGCCGCGAAGAAAGCTGAGATGTCGGACATTCCGGCCCGGCAAAAATGAACGCGGACGTTCCTGTTCGAAGTTGTTCAAACATGGAACAATCCGTCCAGACAGGCGGGCAAGGGGTGCCGCGCAATCCCCGGTGCAAGCGGACCCGCCATGATCCATGTTCGTCCCTTCCCGCCCTTTATGCAGCCGAAAAAATTGCGGATAAGCATCCGTATAAGCTGCCGCGCCGCCTTTCCTTAAGCGTTTTTGGCCCCTTCGTTTTTCCGTTTTAAAAGTTTCACGGTAAGGGGAGTGGCGATGAATAGGATGACGAAAATGCGGAACAGGTGAAAGCTCGTTACGAATGACACATCCAGTTTGAGGGCCATCGCCGTAATTGCCATTTCCGCGATTCCTCCCGGGGCGACGCCGAGGAAAATTTCCCCCACCGGATAGCCGAAAAGGGCGTGGAACAGGAAAGCGAGCAAAAAACAGAACAGGATCAACGCGGCGTTTGATAAAACGGTAATGAAAACGAGGCTCGCGCTGAATTGGTTTCGGCTGATTTTCATTTGCCGGCCCAAATGGGCGCCGATCGCCACTTGGGAGGCGGCCAGGACGGGATCGGGAAGGACAAGGTTCGGCAGTTCTGCCGCGTTCAGGCAAATGCCCGCCAGCATCGGCCCCAACAAATAAGGGATCGGCATTTTTATTTTTTTCCCGGCATATATAAAGAGAACGGCAAGGGCGAACAGCAGGAACCCGTGAAAAACGGTAAATGCCCCGGCGGCATCCTGCCCACGGCCTCCCGCTGCGCCGGCATGTTCCGAGATCAAGAAATGGGTCGTCAAATAGGGGACGGCGGATATGACAAAAATGATCCGAAAGGTTTGCATGAAGGTGACGACCGCTTCATCCGCATCTTCGATCTCCTCGCTTAAGACGACCATCTGGGAAAGGCCGCCCGGGAAGCTGCCGATCGCGGCAGAAGAAAGGGTGATGTTTGCATATTTGCAGAGCAAATGGGCGGCCAGCACCGTGAAGCCGATGACCGCCGCCGACGTAAACCCCATAAGGGGCAAATGCCGGATCATGCCGCCGAGGACCTCTTTCGTAAACGTGCTTCCCAGCTGAAGGCCCAGGCAAATCAGACCGGCGTTCCTTAACGCGGCAGGCCAAAAGACGGACGGGAGGAAAGCTTTGGCCAGAAGGACGGCAAACATCGGCCCCAGCAGCCAAGGGAGAATGATATGCAGCTGTGAAAAAAGAATTCCTCCGGAGAGGGCGATGACAAGCGACAAAGCAAAAGGAAAGATCTTCTTCTTCACCAATTCCAATCATCATCCTGCAAGTTTCAGTTTTTGACATTCTGGCATCTTGCACTGCCGGATCGCCGGTTCCGTTGCCGCGGACCGGAGGCGTTCCTTGGCCCGGCGGATCCCCCGCACCGGTTGCCGGTTTTCCTGCCGGGCTCTGCGTCCCAATCCTGTCCCCGCTCCCCGACCAAGCAGCGGAACGGCTTGATTTATTCCCCCGCTTCCACGGATAATAGAATACAAGAGCAAAACAAAACATTAGAAAGGGATCAGCCAATGGAGATTCGCTTTTCAAAACCCGATGCCATGATCTTCGACATCGACGGAACGCTTTTTAAGACGGAATCGGTTCTCGAACGGGCCTATTACAAAACCTTCGCCTATTTACAAGAAAACGGCCTGTATCGCAAGCAAGTCCCGCCGATTGAAAAATTTTACGGCACCCTCGGAAAATTGCTGGATGAAATTTGGGCGGAAGTCTTGCCCGGCGAAACGGAGGCCGTGCGACAAATCGCCTCGGAAAAATTGCATGAATACGAATTGGAAGGGCTTCTTCAAGGAAAGGGCGAACTTTACGGCGGCGTTGCCGAAACATTGAAGGCTTTGCATCAGCAAGGCATCCGGCTGTTCGTCGCAAGCAACGGGCTGGAAGAATACGTGAAGGAAGTCGTGCGTTCCTGCGGCATCGCCCCGTATTTTCAAAAAGTGTACAGCGCCGGAGAATACAAAACCCCGTCCAAGGTCCGCCTGGTGGAAATGATCATGGAAGAAAACCGTTTGAAGAATGCGTGGATGATCGGGGACCGCTCCTCGGACGTGGAAGCCGGAAAAGCCAACGGCCTGGTCGTCATCGGCTGCGACTATGCCGATTTCAAATCGGACGGGGAGCTGGACCATGCCGATGCGGTGATTACCGATTTCCGCCAATTATTGACGTTGTTTTGAGACCGGCGGAAAAATCCGGCGGTTACTCTATCCACACGTTTAAATGCCTTCACCGGCGCGGGCGGAACGGAGAAAAATTCAGCAGTTGCTATGCTCATTTTTTTACAAACCAGTGAGGGAATTTTGTCCGAAGGTCCTCCCGTTTCCATCCCGAGCCCAGCCGGATGTCCTTCCACCTTTTTTCCGCAGCTTCGAACATCATGGAAAGATCCTTCCCTTCCCTCCTCCCCCGCGGAGAAGGCGGGTCTTGCCACCGGGGACGGCCGCCCCTGCCTTGCCAAAGGGGAATCGGCCGCAAGCGGCGCACCCTATCCGAAAAACGGCGGGGGATCTTCCGGCCGAACGGGATCCCGAAACATTCCCCCCTTATTTTTCCTGCGCGTAAAACTGTTTGACCGCCTCGTCGTCGGGCAAGGCAAGGGCCAGCGTGCCGACGGCCGGCAAAAAACTGCAGAGGATCATGACGGTGCGGATGCTCGTAAAATCCGCCAAACTTCCCAAAAGCACCGAACCGATCGCCCCCATGCCGAAGGCCAAGCCGACGATCAGCCCCGAAGCCACGCCGACTTGATTCGGGATCAATTCCTGGGCGTAAACGACGGCGACGCTGAAACTGGACATGATAATAAAACCGGTCGCGGCGAAAAACGGAATGACGAGGGAAAGGGGCAGATAGGGCAGCAGCACGGCGAAAGGTGCGGCCCCCAGCATGGAAAAGGCAAGGATATTTTTGCGCCCGAACCGGTCCGCCAACGGG
This sequence comes from Caldibacillus debilis DSM 16016, assembly GCF_000383875.1. NCBI lineage: Bacteria > Bacillati > Bacillota > Bacilli > Caryophanales > Bacillaceae > Caldibacillus > Caldibacillus debilis. Next base: position 325,701 of record NZ_KB912879.1, read on the forward strand.
CCGCCGAAGAATGTCCCGAGCACCCCGGAAATCATGAACACGAGCAGATAGACCTGGGCTTCCTTCACCGTCAACCCGTAATCGTGGATCAAATAAAATTGGTAAAAGTTCGATATCCCCGCATGATACCAGGAACGGGCGAAGACAAACAAGACGAGCAGGATGAGGGCGGCCTTCACTTTTTTCTCCAATCGGAAGTTTTTCGTTTTCCCCTTTTCCCCGGTCTTTTTGGCCGGCGGCATCTGCCGCAGCCGCAATTGATACCATTTGGAGACATGGAAAAGAACGGCCATCCCGAGGCAGGTAAGCAGGGTAAACAAAAGGGCGGCCCTTTGTCCGAAGGGAACGAACAGATAATAGGTAAACAACGGGAACAGGGCCTGTCCCAAGTTTCCCCCGACCTGGTAAATGGATTGGGACAGGCCGCGCCTGCTTCCCGCGGCCATATAGGCGACCCGGGAACCTTCCGGATGGAACAGGGCCGAACCCAGGCCGATCAATAAGACCGCCAATAAAAGAAGGGCATAATTTTGCGCCAGGGCAAGCCCCGCCAATCCGGCCGTGCTCATGAGCATTCCGGTCGGCAGGAAAAACGGGGCCGGCCGTTTGTCGGCGATGTATCCGAATACCGGCTGCATGACCGACGAAGTCATGTTCAGCATAAAAGTCATCAAACCGATTTGAAAATAGGAAAGATGCAACGTATCTTGCAAAATCGGAAAAAGTGCCGGGACGACCGACTGGGCGGTATCATTGATCAAGTGTCCGGCACTTATCGCAAACAATATACCGTAAACCGTATTCAACGGCACGGAAGTTTCCCGCAAAGGATTTGCCATGATGAACCTTCCTTCCGATCTTCACATCAACTACATCTTATCATAAAATTCGCAAAATGAACCCAAAAAAGTTTTGTAAGCCGTTTCAGGGGGCGGCCCCGCTGTTTTTTCCGCCAAACGCCGTTCCGGGAAAACCTTGCGCTTTCCGGCAATGACCGGTCCGGGAAAAAGCCCCGGGCTTGTCCGCACACCGGGGCTGACCGCAATCACCGGTTCCGGTAAAGATCCGCTTATTTGCAACCACCGATGCCGGGAAGGAATGCGCGATTTAGTCATTTCCGATACCGGAAAAGGCCGACTAGGGCCGCACCGAAAAATGCCGGGGCGCAACACTTCCATGCCCGGCATGGACGAAGTTGCCCAAGCCCAAGAAATCTTGGCGACGATGGCGCAACGCCTCTATGTCCGGCATGGACCCGCAGATGCCTTGGCGGAAAGCGGCGGGTTGAAGTCCCGGACATCTTTTTTCGCCGATAAAAAACCCGCCGGGTGTCCCGGCAGGTATTCCGACTGCCATATTCGCACCTTCCGGATCAGTTGGTCAAAATCGACTTCCTTGCCCCGGCAGGTAATCCGTCTGCCATTTTCTCCTTCCCATGGCAAGAAAGGCGGTCCCCAAACCGCCGTTCCGGCGGTTGTCTCCCCCGCTCCTTCCAAGCATCACATCCTGCCTCGCATGGCGCTTGAAAGAGCAACCCTTCCCTTTTTGCCGCACCGGGTAATGTATTTGCATCCGGCTTCGCATGGCGCTTGAAGAGGGGAACGAAGGTTCCCCTTTCCGCCCTCGCACGAGGCAGGACTCACATCCTTTTGCTGCTTTTCGGATCGAAGGCGTCGCGCAGGCCGTCGCCGATGAAATTGATGCTCAGCACGGTGAGGAAGATCGCCAGCCCGGGCGGAATCCAGGCCTCGGGATGAAACGCCAGGATCCGGTAACTTCTCGCCTCCTGGATCATATTTCCCCAGGTCGGCGTCGGCTGCGGGATCCCGAATCCGATGAAACTCAAGCCGGATTCGACAATGATGTAAGTCGCCACCATCAGCGTCGCATTCACGATGATCGGGCCGATCGCGTTCGGAATCAAATGTTTAAAAATGATGCGGAAACTCCCCGCACCGATCGCCTTTGCGCCCAATACGAATTCCTGCTCCCTCAGGGACAAAAACGTGCCGCGGACGATCCGGGCCAGACTCGGCCAGGACGTGAGGGCGATAATGGAAACGAAGATGCCGATCGTCACTTTCTCCAGGAGGGCGACGACGGTCAGCACCAAGACCAAAAAGGGCAGCATCAAAACCAAGTCCGCGAGGCGCAGGATGATATTTTCCACAATCCCCCCGTAATAGCCCGCGACGGCCCCCAGGGTCACACCGATCAGGAGGGTGAAAAACATGGCGCTGAAACCGACGGTCAAAGACACCCTTCCCCCGTACAACAGCCGGGACAGGTTATCCCTGCCGGAACTGTCCGTTCCGAGGGGATGGTCTTTGGAAGGCGGATGTTCGACCATCGCCATATTCGGCTCCGTAGGATCCTGATCGGTCAAAAGGGGCGCGCAAAGGACGGCCAATACGATGAACAGCAAAATAAAAACCGATAGGACGGCCAGCTTGTTTTTCATGAACCGGCGCATGGCCATTTGCCAAGGGCTCGTCCCTTTTTTGATCTTTCCTTTTTCCTTTAATGTCATCTCCGGCCGTACCGGTTCGGGACTCATCGTCATTTGCCGCACACCTCACTCATATCGGATTCGCGGGTCGACAATGGCATAGAAGATGTCGGCCAGCAAATTCCCCAGCAGGATAAAAAAACCCAGCAACAAATTGATGGCCATGATCGTCGGATAGTCGCGGTTTCCGATCGCCTGCAAAAACAGCATCCCCAGACCGGGATATTGGAAAACGCCCTCCGTTATTACCGCTCCGCTGAGGATCGTGCCCAGTTCAAAACCGAGCAGGGTGATAATCGGAATCAACGCATTCCTTAACGTATGTTTGTACAAAACCGTGCGTTCCGACATCCCCTTCGCCCTGGCCGTCCGTATATAATCGCTGGTCAACACGTCCAGAACCTCCGACCGCATATATCTCATATAGGCTGCGGTCCCCGACAGCCCCAAGGTGATTCCCGGCAGAACGAGATGGTGCAACCGGTCAAAGAACAGTTCGAAACCGGACAGGCCCGGCTCGCTGACGGAGCCTTGGGAAGGAAACCAGCCGAGGGCGATGGAAAAAATGTAAATGGCGATCAGCCCGAAAAAGAAGTTGGGAATGGCCAGACCGAAAAAGCTGAAGGCCGTCGCCCCGTAATCGAGAAGCGAATAAGGCTTTCTCGCCGAGTACATCCCGATCGGTATGGAGATGATAATGGTAATAAACAAGGAAAACACGCCCAACTGGATGGTGTTGGTGATGCGGCTGGCGATTAAATCGGTGACTTCCCTTCCTTTGTAGACGATCGATTCGCCGAAATCCCCCTGCAAAACTTGGGACAGCCAGCGCCAATATTGGACCGGGACCGGATCGTTCAAACCGAGGGCTTCCCGCTGTTTTTCGTAAACTTCCGGATCGATTTTCGGATCCATCAGACGGGCCGTAAAGGGATCCCCCGGAGCCGCCCGGACCAATGCGAACACGATCACCGTCAATATGAAAAGCATCGGGATAAAAACAAGGAGCCTGCGGATAATATATTTGTACATCATTCCACCCCCGTCTGCCTGCAATGTTCCGCAAATGGCAAATAAACGTATGTAAAAGGACAGCCGAACCGGCGGGCTGCGGATGAAAAAATTTGCCCCCGATCAGGGAAATGCTTTTTCATCCGTGCCTTCCCGAAGCACGGCGGTTCAATGCTTTCATCGGCGGCACCCTCCCGCAATAAGCGATCTTTAAGGGAAAGAGCATGCGGCGCAAAAACCGCACGCTCTTCTTTTCGCCCCCTATTCCTATTGATCCACCCACCATTTATGGGGATCGTTGATGAATACGTAGGGCAGCGGATCGACATTATGGAGCCGCTTATTGAAAGCGTAAATTTTGTTTTGGGCGTAGAGCAGCAATGCCGGCAGATCTTCCTGGAACTTCACTTGCCAATCGCTGTAGATTTGCTTCCGGTAGTCCTGTTCAAAAGCTTCCGGCGGTTTCAAGGCATCCTTCAACAGCTGATCGGCTTCCGGATTGTTCCAGCGGCCGAAGTTATACGCCGCCCTCGCCGACCAGAGACCGGTCGGATCGGGATCCGTGCTTGACAGGCTCCAGCCCAGCAGATAAAGGTCCCAATCTTCGTCCGCGTTCGTTAACGCATCGACATAGGCGGACATTTCCATCGGCTGTTTCAAATCGATGTTGATGCCGACTTTCTCCAGATCCTTTTCGATAATCGGCGCGGATCTTTCACGAATTTGGTTTCCCGACGGATAATGGAGGGAAAGCACCCATTTGTTTCCGTTCGGATCTTCCCTGAATCCGTCGCCGTCCACATCCTTATATCCGGCTTCGTCCAACAGTTGTTTTGCCTTTTCCGGATCATAGGGATATTGGTTCGGTTTTTCCCCGTCATAGGCAAAGAATTGGGGAGCGATCGGCGAGTTGATCACCGAGCCTTTGCCGTGGAGCAGGCCGTCGATCAATCCCTGACGGTTCACCGCATAGGCGATGGCTTGGCGGACCTTTTGATCCTTCAATTTTTCGTTCGGAATCCAATTATCCGGATTGATGGATTTATCCCCCGGTTTCCGGTAGTTGTGAATGAATCCCATGATTTGGTAACCGAAATCCTGCTGCTCGATGACTTTCACATGCTTCATTTCGGAGACCAATTGGAAATCGGCGGCGGGCACCCCGTTCGGATCGGCGACAAAATCAATTTCCTTGTTCTTCAAAGCGCCGAGGATGACCGACTGATCCATGACCTTCCAGACAATTTTGTCCAGGTACGGCTCCCCTTGCCAGTAATCCGGATTCTTCTCCAATACATATTGTTCGCCTTCCACCATTTCGGTGAATTTGAACGGCCCGGTGCCGATGACCTTTCCGGGTTCCTTGGATTCGGGGGCCGAAGGCATCTTATCGATCGGGATATCTTTAAACACATGTTCCGGGATGATCGGGAAGCTGGCGTCCGACAACGCGATGACGTTCGGTTCGGAGAAGCGGAATTTCACGGTGTGGTCGTCGATTTTTTCCACGCCTTTGAATTCTTTCGTTTTGCCGGTGCTGAACTCCTCGTAGCCGAGCAGTCTTTCCACGTAATCCGTCCTCACGCCGCCGGCTTCCACATACCCGGGGCTGGAAATCATCTTATAGGTAAACACGACATCGTCGGCGGTAAACGGTTCGCCGTCATGCCACTTTACATTTTCCTGCAGATGGAAAGTCAGCTCCGTATGATCCGCATTGAACTCCCAATCTTTCGCCAGGTTGGGGATGAATTCCAGCTTGTTATTTTGCGAAACAAGCCCCTCATGGGTAAAATCGAGAATGTTCGCTTCATAGGCCTCCTGGTAAAAGATCGGATTAAATTGCCCGGTCGGCGCGGTATCCATGGCGCCGGTCAGCGTGCCGCCCTTTTGCGGCTCGGTGTTTTTGTTTTCGGAGGAAGATTCTTCATCTCCCCCGCATGCCGCCAGGATGCTTAGCGCGAAAACCACAACCAACAACAACCATCGTTTTTTCATTCGAGTTTTGATCCACCCCTTTTTGAATTTGTCCGTACCGCCAAAGCCCTTCGTCAAACTGTCCCGGAGAACGGATATCCCCCCTTTCCCTCCTCATGTATTTATTTCTCATCATAAAGATGACAAGCCACATAATGATCATCGGCCTTCGGAAGCAGTTCCGGCCGCTCGGAAGCGCATCGGTCATGGGCAAAGGGACAGCGGGTCCGGAAGGCGCAGCCGCTCGGCGGGTTGGCGGGACTGGGCAAATCGCCCTGCAAGATGATCTTCTCCCGCCGCTTCCGGGAATGGATGGATGGGACGGAGGAAAGCAAGGCCCGGGTATACGGATGCAGCGGGTTTTCATACAGTTCCTTTTTCGGCGCGATTTCCACAAGCCTTCCCAAATACATGACCGCGATCCGGTCGCTGATATGCTTGACGACGCTTAAGTCGTGGGCGATAAACAGGTAGGTTAAATGGAATTCCTCTTGGAGATCCGCCATCAAATTCAACACCTGGGCCTGGATCGACACATCCAGGGCGGAAACGGGCTCATCGCAAATGACAAGCTTCGGGTTCAAGACAAGGGCCCGGGCGATGCCGATCCTTTGCCTTTGGCCGCCGGAAAATTCATGGGGGTATTTCAAACGGTCCTCCGGATTCAACCCGACTTTTTCCAGCATTTCGACGACCCGATCTTCCCTTTCCCTTTTCGATAAACCGGTTTGCACGATCAGCGGCTCTTCAATCAGTTCCTTCACGCTCATGCGGGAATTCAGCGAACCGTAAGGATCTTGGAACACCATCTGCATATCCTTGCGGATCGGCCTGAGCTTGCGGTCGCTCCAATGGGAAATGTCCAATCCTTGGAATTTGATCGTTCCTTCCGTCGGTTCGAGGAGGCGCAGCAGCACCCGCCCCAATGTGGATTTTCCCGATCCCGATTCGCCGACGATGCCGAGGGTCTCCCCTTCCTTCACGGTGAACGAAACGTCATCCACCGCCTTCACATGGCCGACCGCCCGCTTGAAAATTCCGCCTTTGATCGGAAAATATTTCTTGATATGTTCCGCCTGAAGTATCCATGTCTCCTGTCCGGTATGTATCTTCTTTTCTTCCACTGCCTGCGCCACATCATGTCCTCCTTATCCGTAGAGATAGCAACGGACCAGATGGCCGTTTCCGGTTTCCTGGAACCCGGGGGCCGACTGTCTGCATTTTTCCATCACGAAGGGGCAGCGGTCGGCAAAACGGCAGCCCGAAGGGTAGTTGTATGCGGGAGGGACGGTCCCTTTGATCGATCCCAGCCGTTCCACATCCTTATCCAGGCTCGGCAGGCTTTCAATCAGCCCTTTCGTATAAGGATGTTTCGGATCGTCAAAGAGCTCGTCCACATCGGCATCCTCCACAATTTGCCCGCCGTACATGACCAAAACCCGGTCGGCGTGCTCCGCCACGATTCCCAAATCGTGGGTGATCAATAAAATGGACATGTGAAATTTTTCTTTCATTTCGTCGAGCAAATTCAAAATTTGGGCCTGGATGGTGACATCCAGGGCGGTCGTCGGCTCATCGGCGATCAATAGTTTCGGTTCGCAGGATATGGCGATGGCGATCATCGCCCTTTGCCGCATCCCGCCCGAAAGCTGGTGGGGATACTCTTTCATCGTATCCTCCGCCCGGGGAAACCCGCACATTTTTAAAATTTGCACGGCCTTCCGGTAAGCCGCCTTTCTCGGAATCTTTTTATGCTTGACGATCGTTTCCACAATCTGCTCGCCGATGGTGTACACCGGATTCAAGGCCGTCATCGGCTCCTGAAAGATCATCGCGATCTCTTTTCCCCGGATATCCGCCATCTGTTTATTGGTTAAGGGCAGGAGGTCGCGCCCGTGAAATTCAATTTTCCCTTCCACAATTCTTCCGGGCTTATCCACCAGCTTCAAGATGGAAAGGGAAGTTATGCTCTTCCCGCACCCGGATTCACCGACGAGGGCAACCGTCTCCCCCGGCCGGATCGAGAAGGAAATCCCGTCCACGGCCTTTGCCACTTTTTGGCCGTCCAGGAAAAAATACGTTTTTAACTGTTCCACTTTTAATAAGACCGACTCAGCCATGAACGTCACCTCGGCGCAAAAAATGTTTGTCTTTTTTACAAGTTAAAAACTTATTTTTTAAGAAGTATAATGATTTTGTAATAATTGTTCAAGTGTAAATATTCTGTCTATTTTTCCCGAAACATGTCCAAGTTCGTCAGAACTCCGTCGAATTTTCTCTAATCTGCGCGCAAATGTTCGCTTTCTGTCATAAAAAAATCTATAAAACTTGTTAAAAATCCGGGGAAAAATCTTCTTTTTTAGGGGGGAATGCGGAAAAAACCGGCCGGCAGGAAAGGAAATTTTTATTTCATCGGATATTTATTGCATATTTTTCGTATCCCTTATATGATGAAAGCAAAATTTTCCAATGAAATCGAAAAGGAGGGGGAGCATAGGATGGACGGCGGCAAGCGGAAGAAAAAAATCACGGATGCGGCCGCGTTCCAAGCGCCCGTGAAGGATTTTTCCGAATTGGACAGGATGCGCCTGATCGGGGAAGCTTTGCTTCTCGAATTTCTCATGGCGGAATTTTTCCGGGAAACCCATGAACCGAAAAAAATCCATTTTCGCTGCAAATAACGGGCCGAATGTTTCAGATAGAGGCAAGCCGTTCGGGACCTGCTTCCCGATACCGGAAAAAGGGAAAGGGCCGGCGGGCCTTTTCCCCTTTCATAAAAAAGGGCGAAGCGGCAGAGTCCCGGAAGCCCGTCGTTTCCCGTCGCGGGGGAAAAGTTCCGGAAACCCTTTATTGCTTCGCCCGAAAATCCATGTTTTTTACCTCTTTTCCCTTTCAAATTTGCCGAAGGGGTCGGCCATCGTAATCTTTTGCGCTTCCGCATCGCTGGTGCCCGCATACAGTTCGGCGGTGCCGTCGGGTTTGCGGATGAGCCCGCCGCTGAACACCACATCGACGAGATCGCTCCGCTTCGCCGGTCCGGCAAGAAAATCGGATCTCGTCGCGATGATCTCCATCTCGGAAAACTCCAGCGTGTCCGGATTGAAGACGAAAACCATCGGATAATAATGGCGGTTGCCCTCCCCGTCGAAACAGGCGATATGGCCGAGGACGCCGATCCAGCCGTTGGCCAGCCGGTGCAATTCGTTGACACCGCCCCACTCTTCATCGGAAAACTGGCCCTCCAATATCGGCGCCTGTTCGATGGCTTCAACGGTCAAATCCTGAAGGGAAGGGATGCGGGTAAAACCGATTTTACCCCTTCCGCCCCGTTCTCCCTGGGGACGGGTGAAGACCCCTACCGAGCCGTCCTCCAGACCGATGAGGCGGATATCCTTCATCCCGTCGGGGCCCTTGGCAAATTCCTTCAAATCGGCGATTCTTTCTCCCCGATAAAAAACCGTCCGCCAGCTGAGGGAATCTTTCTTTTCCGGATGGGGAAAGATTTGCACCCCGCCGAAAACCAATTCCTTCCCGATCCTCGTGTAAAAGGGGTCCTGCAGCTGAAAGACGGGGGCGCCTTCCCGAGGCACCCATTCCCCGCCCCGGTTCACGAAAAAATACACTTCCGAATGTTCCTGATCCCGGGCTTCCACCCGGCCGGCGATCACCAATTCCCCTTCGTCCTCAAAAGGGGCGGTAATGTTGTAGACATCCCGGTTTCCGACCCCGCTGAAGACCATCTTTTCCGGCTGAAAAGGTTTCGGGGAAAGGCGATATTTTTCCAGCAGGCGGGCGCATGTGTTCACCCCGGTGTTTTTCGTAAACATCCGAAGCCTCCTTTTTCCGAAAAGCATTTATTAAAGATTATATTTAAAAATCTTATGTTCACAAGATCCGGGGAAGATTCCGTTTTTCCGCGGCTTTCAAGATCATCAATCAGATTTTCACGATCACCCCTTCGAAGGGGGCGAGCTTCAGGGGTTCATCCGGTCGGATGCGGCGCCTTTCGCCGGGAAACAGCCATTCGGATCCTTCCGAGAGGAAATCGCCGGCGGGAAAGGAGACGCTCCTTCCGTTAAAATTCAACACGACCAAAATCTTTTCTTCCTGATGGGAGCGGATGTAAAAAATGACGCCGTCCCTTTCCCGCAAAACCCGGTAACGGCCGGCATGCAAAGCGGGAAACGCCTTTCTCAGCCGGATGAGCCGCCGGTAATGGTTGAACAGGGAATCGGGATCCTTCCGTTGTCCTTCCACATGGACCGATTGGTCCGAAAGGGGAAGCCACGGGGACGCGACGGAAAATCCCGCAAATTCGGAGCCGTCCCACTGCATCGGCGAACGGGATTTGTCCCTCCCCCTTTCGTTGGCGATCTTTAAAGCTTCTCCTTCCGTTTTCCCGCTCGCTATCGCCATTTCATAGGCGGCAATCCCCTGAACATCTTTCATTTTCTTTACATCATCCAAATACAAATCCCGCATGCCGATCTCATCGCCGTAATAGATGAAGGGAATCCCCCTTGCCGTCAGCATCAGCGTGGCGATCAATTTGGCCGTCTCCACCTCATGGGGAGGCCGCCCGAAACGGGAGATATGCCTGGACATATCGTGGCTGCTGAAAAACAACGTGGGAGTCTGTTCGTCCGTATAGGCTTCCTCCATCCTCTTCAATTCGGCAAAGATCCGCTTCACCGAAAACTTTTCCATGCTGCCCAAGTTAAAATTGAAAACCGCATCCAGAAGCCCCTTCCCGGAATACCTTTTTAAAATTTGCAAATCCTCCGAGCCGACTTCCCCGACCAAAAACGGTTCCGGACGGCGCCGGCATTCGGCGCAAATTTCCTGGACCGTCTCCAATATCCCTTCCTGATCCTTGTCGAAGCGGTGGATCTGCTCCCCCTTTTCATCATAAGGATTGTCGGGAAATTTTCCGCTCGTCTTCAAAAAATTGATCACATCGAACCGGAAACCGTCGACCCCTTTCGCCTGCCAAAAATCGATGACGGCAAACATCGCTTTTTTTACTTCCGGATTCGTCCAATTGAGATCCGCCTGATTTTTTGAAAAGGCGTGGTAATAATACTGTCCCGTCTTTTCATCATATTCCCAGGCGGATCCGCCGAAAAAGGATTCCCAATTGTTCGGCGGCGCGCCGCCGGCCGGATCTTTCCATATATACCAGTCCCTTTTCGGATGGTCTTTGGCGGATCTCGCTTCCTGGAACCAAGGGTGGCTCGTGGAAGTGTGGTTAAGCACGAGGTCGGCGATCACTCGGATGCCCCGGCGATGGGCTTCCGCGATCAGCCGTTCGAAATCCGCCATCGTGCCGTAATCCCGATCGACGGCGAAATAATCGGAAATGTCGTAGCCGTTGTCAACCTTCGGCGACCGATAAAAAGGGGTAAGCCATATGCCGTCGATCCCCAGCTCCCGCAAATAATCGAGTTTGGAAATGATCCCTTGGATATCCCCGATCCCGTCGTTATTGCCGTCGCAAAAACTCGGCACATAAATTTCGTAAAATACCGCCTTTTTCCACCAGGGCAAGCTCATGGTCCAGCTCCTTTTCCACAAGGATTGTCCTTTTTGCGTTCACCCCGCCGGCCGTTCCCGGAGGCGTCCGGCGCTTTTCATCCTTCCTCCCCGTCCGTTCCGTTTACCGCGGAAACGGTCAAATATTCCAAAGCGACCGCTCCCCCGTCCAAAGACGCGATTTTTACCCGTTTTTCTTCCCCCGGAAGCAGATCGAAGAAATTGTCGGAAAAGAGGATGCCTTCCCCGGGGACATCCAGATGGACAAAGCGGGCGAAGCGGTCGGTGCGGACCGTGATTTCGCCTTTTTCCGGATCCTTCCGGACGTCCAATTTTGCCTTCGGCAAGTCCAACTCCTTATGGTTCCGGAGATAGTGGAAATTGTCTTCCGCCCTTTGTCCGAGGGATTTCAAACGGATGACGGCCCGTTCCGCCGGGCATCCTCGCAAAATCTCCGCCTCCGCCAATTCGGCAATGAAGGCGGACCGCCCGGCTTCCGCGGACACGGGAAAGGTCTTCGCGAAGATCCGCCCGCCGTAAAAATCATGGACTTCCAAAAGGAGGGTGTCTTCGATTTTCTCCCGGCTGTCATTCGTCACCCAGATTTTCAAATTTTCCCCCGGGTCATGCTCCACGGAGTAGTGGAAAGGGGCGAAAAATTTTTTGCTGTAGTAGTAGGAAGCCTTCGGCAGCAGGCAATAATCGATCATCGACCAGCTCGTTCCCGGCCAGCAATCGTTGAGCTGCCAGATCAGCGCCCCGCTCGTTTCCGGCATGTTGCGCCGGTAATGCTCCACCCCGTATTTCAGCCCTTCCGCCTGGGTCATCATGGAAAAATAGAAATATTCCCGGAAATCCTTCGGGATTCCCGTGAAGCCTTCCATCAGCAGGAATCCCTTTTCCTGGTGGAAGTCCTTGTTCCGGTAGGAAAGCTCCCCGCTTCCCAAATGCAGGCTGCCGGGCGGGAGGTATTTTTCCAAGGTGTGCCGGTTGGCCGAGGCGTGGATGCCGAATTCGCTGGAGAAACGGGTCCGGTCCTTCCGGAAATTGCGGAAGGAAACCCCTTCAGGGGTCAAGTTTTGCCCCAAATTCTCGCCGAACTTCCGCGGCTCGACGTTTCCGTGCCAAACTTGCCAATTGTGCCGGTCGCCTTCCTCCTGGGAATTGTGGTCGTTCCCTCCGTAGGGGGAGCTGGGCCAGTATGGGCGGGAAGGATCCAGCCGCGCCAACAATTCCGGAATCAGCTCATGATAAATTTTTTCCCCGTAAAAGGGGGTCCGGATCTCCCCGGCGGAGACGCCGACCTCATACAGCCAATCGTTTTCGTTGTTCCCGCACCACAGGGCGAGGCACGGGTGGTTTCGGAGCCGGCGGATCACGGCGGCTACTTCTTTCCGGACGTTTTCCATAAAATTCCGGTTGTAATCGGGATACAGGGCGCAGGCGAACATGAAATCCTGCCAAACGAGTATCCCCTGGCGGTCGCACTCCCGGTAAAAGACTTCCTTTTCGTAAATGCCTCCGCCCCAGACGCGGAGCATGTTCATGTTCGCTTCCTTCGCCAGCCGGATCAAATGCTTGTACCGGGATTCGGGCGCGGATCCCAAAAGGAGATCCACCGGTATCCAGTTGGCGCCTTTGGCGAACAGTTCCTTCCCGTTCAGAACGAAGGTAAACCGCGGTTTTCCCTTTTCGTCTTCCCTTTTCAGCCCGATCGTCCGGATCCCGATCTCCGTTTCCCGCCGGTCGACGGTTTCCCCGTCCGCCATCAAACGGACGGTCAAACGGTAAAGATGGGGTTCGCCCAGATCGTGGGTCCACCAGAGTTTCGGATTTCGGATTTGAAGGGTGGCCTCCATCCGGTCTCCGTCCATGGCGGACGTTCTTGCGGTCACTTCTTCCCCGCCTTTTTCCAGGCTGATTTCCGCGGCCAACGGCAGCCCGTTCACGAATGTTTTTACCTGAATTTCGACGTTTACTTCCGCCGAATGGGCGTCGGCCTTTAACGTCCGGGCATAGACGCTTTCAATCTTCGCCCGTTTTCTTCTCTCCAGCCGCACCGCTTGCCATATTCCGGCGGAAACGAGCGGCGGGCACCAGTCCCAGCCGAATTGGTACTGGGCCTTGCGAACCCAGATCCGGTCCTTCGAAAAACCGGACCAATAGTTTTTTTCCTTCCCCTTCACCCGGTCCGCCACGGGAGAAAATTTGACCGCCAAGACGTTTCTTCCCTTCCGGATTTCCCTCGTCACATCGAAGATGTGGGGGATGAACATATTTTCGGCGGTCCCCAGTTCCTTCCCGTTCAAATAGACGGTGGCGAAGGTGTCCAAACCTTCAAAAATCAGTTCGAGCCTTTCATCCTTTGCCGGTTCTTTCCCGTCAAAGGCAAATTCCGTCCGGTACCACCATACCTTCCTTTCCACCCACCGGCATTTCTGGTCGTTATGGCCGAAATAGGGGTGATCGATGAGGCCGTTTTCCAACAAGGTGGAATGGACATCGCCGGGGACTTTTGCCGGCAGCCAAAAATGGTCGGTGTAATCGGGGTCGGCGACCGCAAGGTCCGGCACCTCCCCTTCGTCAAACCAGCGGATCTTCCAGTTGTCATGGATGAGCAAATCGCATTCCTCCCTTTCCAAAAAAGCGGACTGTTCCCTCCGACGGAAGCCGGCGCCCTCGGCAGAACCCGAACCCGTGGGCAAAAAGGTTCACTTCAAGACAAAATCCATGCCCTTCTTGAAGTTTCTGCTGAAGATGATGAACAGGATCAAGATCGGCAGCGTGAGGAGCACCGATGCCGCGTACATCGGACCCGGATAAGCGCCGTACGGCCCGAACATCTGCGCCAGAAGCACGTTTAACGTCTTCAGATTTTCATCGTTGACGACCAGCATGTCCCACAACAATTCCACCCATCTTTCCATGAACAAAAACAGGAAAATGATCGTCGTAATCGACTTGGACATGGGCAGAATGATGCTGATGATGATCCTGAACGTGCCGGCGCCGTCGATCTTCGCCGCCTCGATCACCTCATTGGGGATGCTCCGGAAATAGTTCGTGTACATGAAGATGGCCCATAAACTGACCGCCTTCGGCAGGATCATCGCCCAATAGGTGTCGTACAGCCCGAAATGGCGGATGATCAAAAACAGCGGGATCAACAGGATGACCGCCGGATAAAACATTTGGAACAGGATGACGTTGTTGATAAAACCGCTTCCTTTAAACTTTATCTTCGTCAAGGAGTAACCGACCAGCACCGCCGTAGCCATCATCAAAAAGGTCGACGACAGGGTGACGATGATGCTGTTGAAAAAGGCGCGCAGCCACGGCCGGGGCAAAACGGTATCCCCTCCGCCGAACAGCCATTCATAGGACCGCAAAGTCAGCCTGGAAGGGATGATCTTTTTGTCCACCTCATCCCAAGGCGCAAGGGATCCCAGCACCATGTAAACATACGGAAAAACCATGATGATCAGGATCGCAAAAGCCAAAACATACAGCAGGAAGGTTTTCAATTTTTTACTCCCAGCCATGCCGTTCACCCCACTTTTCCAGCACCTTTTTGAACACGAAGATGGACAGGAAGGTCACGACGGAGTTGATGACGGCAATTGCGGTACCGTATCCGGCGTTCAATTTTTCAAAGGCCTGGTTGTAAATTTCCAGCTGCCACGTGTGGGTGGCGTTGTCCGGCCCGCCGCCCGTCAAGACATAGGGTTCGGTGAAGATGCCGAACATCAGCCCCACCGCCAGGATCGTGACCGTGTAAAAGGAAGGGTACAGCATCGGAATCGTGATGTACCAAAACCTTTTCCAGCCGACGGCCCCGTCGATGGCGGCGGATTCGTAAATTTCCTTCGGGATGCTTTCCAGGCCGGATAAAAACAAAAGGGCATAATACCCGACAAATTTCCACGCCATCATAAGGGAGATCACGAGGGGAGCCAATACCGGGGAACCGAGCCAGTCGACATCCAGCCCGAATTCCCGCAACTTTTCGTTAAATGGGCTGTTGTAGGACAAAATCCCGTTGATGACGACGGAGGCGGCAACCCCCGAAGCCAGGTAGGGCAAGAAATAGCCGACGGAAAACAGGCCTTTCAGCCGCGGCAGCGAATGGATGAGATAGGCCAAAAAGAGGGAGCCGGCGATGACGATCGGCACAAACATCAGCATGAACTTGTACGTCACGAAGAATGCGGCCTTCACGGTATCGCTCGTCAGGGCCTCCATAAAATTGCGGAAGCCGACGAATTCGTATTCCGGGGAGATGATGTTCCAGTTGGTAAAGGCCAAAAAGGCCGCCCACACCATCGGGATGACAAAAAAGATCAGCGTATAGATGAGGTATGGGCTGGCGAAAAGCCAACCCAGCCTCGCTGCTTTTTTATTCATTTATTTCAACACCCCGTTGATGGCGTTCACCATGTCGTCCCATGCTTTTTCGGGGTCCTTGCCGCTCTTGATGACCGGATTCAAAGCGGCCTTTCCGATTTGTTCCTGAATTTCCACCATCTTTTCGTTGTCGATCGGAGGAATGGCGTTCGGAATGTTTTCCGCATACATTTTCAGCTGCGGATTCTCATTCAGATAGGAAACAAAGGCATCGTTGGTCGACAGGTCATCCCGGGCAGGCGGCAGGTTGGTGTCTTTGAACCAGGCCAAATCGTTCTCGGGATTCGAAAAGACCCACTTCACGAAATCGAAGGCGGCCTGCTGCTGTTCTTTGGAAGCCTGGGCATAGATGACAAGCCCTTTCGTATCGGCAAAAGTTTTCGCATTGGCCGGGTCGGCATCGTCCGGAACCGGCGGCAATGACAGGGCGTAGGTTTCATTGTATTTCATCTTCGGGAATTTTTCCGCCCAATAGGGGAAGGTCCAGGGACCGAGATCCACCATGATGGCCGTTCCGGTTTCAAAGGGATCCTTCGCGGCCTTTGTCAGCAAGAGATCATTTTCCTGCAAATCCTTGAAAAATTGCAAGGTTTTCACGCCGGCATCCTTATCGGCGACGAAGTTGTTGCCTTCCATGAAGTTTCCGCCGCCGGAAGCCGCATTGTAGAGCATGAAGAAGTCAAACCATCTGGCCCACCAGGTCGGCTGGACCAAATCGGGACGGGCCCATAAGAATTTCTTCGGATATTTTTCTTTCAATTTTTTGCCCACTTCCAGGACTTGGCTGTACGTTTTCGGCGGTTCATTGTAGCCCAATTCCTTCAAAATGTCGAGCCGCCAGCCGAACAGCATGGCATTGGAATAGATCGGCAAAACATATTGATGGCCGTCGGCAAATTTCCAGGTGGAAATCGTTTTTTCCATCTTTCTTTCGCTGATTAATTCGTCATAGCCCTCGAATTCTTCCAATGGCACAATCGCTTTGCTGGCCGCCAGCTGGGCAGCGAACCCCCGGGAGATGTTTTCGGAGATGGCAGGGGCGCTACCCGAAGCGATGGCCGTTTGGATTCCCGCCTCGGAAGACGGACTTTCGGGCATCGGCGAGACCTTGATCTTCACGTTTTTATTTTCTTTCATATAGGCATCGGCCATCTTTTTCCAAAACGCTTCCTGGGTCGGGTTCGGAGCCGCCCAAAACTCAAACTCGACGACACCTTTCTTTTTGGAAGTACCGGTTTCCTTGCTCCCCTTTCCGCTGCATCCCGCAAGCAAAAGCAAGAGCGCAAGCATCAAGGCGAACCATTTTCGACAGGCTTTCATTTCCTTTTCTCCCCCTATCTTTTAAATTTTTTATTTTACAGCCGTCAAAGCTTTCAGCCGCGCCCGGCCAGAACTTTGGCGGCTGCCGCAAACGCATTCAAATTCCCGGAAAGGGGCTTCCCGCCAGGCGGGAAGCGGATTTCCGGAAAGGGATGCGGGCCGGTTACCGGTAAGGTTTCAGCTTGGCCATGATCTCGGACAGAGGCATTTCCGCGCCGGCCACGCATTCGTCCGCGGCGCCGTAATAGACGGTGATCCGCCCGGCCTCATGGAGCACGCCGCAGGTGAAGACGACATTACCGAAAAACCCATTTTTCTCGTAATCGGCTTCCGGCTGGAAGATCGGCTCCTCCGTTTTTGCCAAAATCTTCGCCGGATCGTTCAAATCCAATAACAAGGCGCCCAAACAATACCGTTGGTTTTTGTCGGCCGCATGGTAAATTTCCAGCCAGCCTTCATCCGTCCGGATCGGGACCGCTCCCGCCCCGATGCGGCCGCCTTCCCAGCCGTCGCCGCTGACTCCCAGCAAATGCCGATGATTTCCCCAATGGATCAAATCCTCCGATTCCGCCAGCCATATATCCGGCGAACCGATTCCTTTCGGAACCGGGCGGTGCAAGGCATAATATTTCCCGTTGATTTTTTCCGGAAAAATGGCGACATCCTTGTTTTCCGGGTGAAAGATCAACCCGTGCCTCCGATAATGTCGAAAATCTTTGGTCGAGATCAATCCGACGCCGATTCCTTCCGGCGACACGGACGTGTACTGGATGTAGTAAGTATCGCCGATTTGGGTGACCCGGGGGTCTTCAATCCCCCACGCCTCCCTTTCCGTTTCCGGATAGATGCACGGCCGATCGTCTATGGTAAAATTTCTTCCGTCTCGGCTCCGGGCGATGCGGATGTAGGAAAGGGACGTCAAATAGGCCGCAGTGTCCGTACCTTTCCAAAGAACGGTCCGCGCATCGGAAAAATCGTAGCGCTCGTCCTTCTTGTTCAGCGCGACCGTCTTCAGCTTCCCCTTTCCCCCGGAAAAATCGATAAAACTGGTTTTCACCGTATCCGGATCGCCGCTTTTCGGGCGTTCGGCAACCCGCATAAGCAACAGGATCTCATCCTGAAATTTGGCCACTCCCGCGTTAAAAACGCCGATCACCTCATGATCCGGGTGAAAAGGTTTGACTTGTTCCGGAGTTATCAGCGGGTTTTCTTGAAAGCGCTTAACCATCAAAAACATCCCTCGATTCTCTGAAGAATTGGCAATGGGTCACATCAACGGGTTCATGAAAGGCCTTTCAAAAATCACCGTTTTCCGAACTTCATTCCCTTTCCAACCCCATAGGATGATATCATCCCTTGTGCGGGACAGTGATTGTAACGTTACAATCTGCTAAATATATAATTACAAAATTAAATTGTAATCCTAACTATATTATTTCACCGGCCGCTTTATCCGTCAATATTTATTTTTTTATAAAAGAATTTTACAGAACTTTACCTTGATAAATCCCAGTATTATTAGTATATTACTTATAAACATTATTTTATTTTTGTAATGTTGTTTGTAATGGAAGGTTTTTTGCGGACCCGGCATTCTTTCGGATATTTCCCCGGAAGAATAATGTTATAATTGACTTAGGAAATAAATCGCCTCTTCCTTTTCCGAACCATTCCGCTATCATCTCTTTCAGATGGACATCCAAGAAAATATCTGTCAAGCGAGGTAGCCTATGAGAAAAAAAGTGACGATGCAAGATATCGCGGACCGGCTGAACATTTCCAAAAACTCCGTATCCCAGGCCCTGCGAGGAAAAGACGGCGTCAGCGAAGAAACGAGGAACATGGTGATCAATGCCGCCAAAGAAATGGGGTACGAATATCCCGGGAAACGCAGGCAAAACAAGCGGGGAAAAACCGGGAATATCGGATTGATCGCCTCCGATATGACGTTTTCCTTCAAATTCTTTTGGGAAATTTATTTGAGCATCGAAAAGGAAGTCATCGCCCGGGGCATGCGCCTCCATATCCAATCGGTCAATGACGAGCAAAAGGACCGGTTGGTTCTGCCTTCCTTTATCGAACAGAAAACGGTGGACGGCATCCTGATCCTTTCCCATATCAGCAACGAATACATCCAAAAGGTGATCGAGACCGGAATCCCGACGGTTTTGGTCGACCATCACCATCCGAATATCAAGGCCGACGCCGTCTTGACCAACAACCGCTTCGGCGCCTATCTGGCCGTGCAGCATCTGATCGAGCTCGGGCACCGGGATATTGCCTTCCTTGGCAATATCGACTACTCGCCCAGCTACGAAGAGCGCTACGAAGGGTATCTGCTCGCGCTTCGGGAGCACGGAATAAAACCGACCGAAGATTTTATTTTCACGAGCGCCGTCGAGGAAGAAAAGGCGCTTTCCGAATACATCCGCAGGCTCAAAAAACAGCCGACCGCCTGGTTTTGCGCCAACGACGGTTTGGGTTTCTTCATCACCTCGGCGTTAAAACAACAAGGGTTCCAAATTCCGAAACAAGTTTCCGTCTGCAGTTTCGACAACGGCCAGCTGGCGAAAATCGCCACCCCCAAAACCTCCGCCGTCGACATCGATCTCAAGCTGTACGGAAGAAAAGCCGTGGAAACCCTGTTTTGGCGGATGGAAAACCCGGATGAACCCCATCAGGAAATCCTGCTCTCTTCCAAACTGATCAAGCGGGAATCCACCGGCGCGGCGCCGAAAAGCGACGATTCGCCGGGAAGCCGGTGAGGGCACGCGGACCGTGCAAGGACCAAGTCCTCCTTTGGGTAAAATCCCGCACCCGGCCGGAGGAACAAAGCCTTCCGGAAAAGGAACGGTTTTGTCCTCGCTTCTTTTTACGCAAATTCTTTAACTTCATCCGTGCAAGGCACGCCGGCCGCACCGGAAGACGTCCCCGCATCCCGCCCCATGGGAAAATGCCGCCTTCGGCCGGCGCCGGAAAACCGCAAGATGGATGAAGGGGCAAAAAAGGCGCGGCTTCCCCTTGCCCCGGAAAGACCTGTCTCTCCATTACACGGTGCCTCAGGCATCGTGCCGATGGAGATTTTTTTCTTTACGGCCGGATTTTCATCCGGTCAAAAAATTCCTCCGCCCCGCTCCCGGCGCGGCACCGCGGGAATCCGCGACATGCCGGGACAAACTCCTGCCGTTTTTTAAGGACCGTTCAAGATTTTCCGGAAAACCTGTCCCTTCGCCGGAAAATATCCCTGACGGCCGCACCCGAAGATGAAGCAGGAAAACGGCGGATTTCGGCGGAAGCGAAGGCGCGCATGCCGGGAATGCCTCCGGACAAAACTTTTTGCGGGTGTATATTGGTTCCGGAAGGCCATCAGGAAAAAAGATAGATCGTGACGCAAGGGGTGAACCGGACGGAAAAAACGGCTTTCCGGGGTTTTGGTTTGCACGCCGCCCCGTCGGCCGCTTCAGATCCCCGGGAACCCCGCCAGTCATTAGGAGGAAGTCTGTCCGGAGATGGATCGTTTTTCAAGCGATAATTTTATTACCGGATTTTTCTTTGCCAAAAAGGAGGACGGAACGGTCCGCCCCTCCCTGACAAAGGAAAAACGAACCGCACGAACGCAGGGATTCACGGCCCATCCCGAATCAAAGCCGGAACCGGGCAAAATCCCCGGCTGGCGGCAAGGGAATTGTAAAAAAATTATTATACTAATATATTTTTTAACGGATAATCGAAAGACGATCGAAATCCAAAAAGTAAGGGGTTACATGATGATCTCGGCCGGAATGTATCCTCTTTCATCCACCGGCCTTCGGAACGGGACGAAAAATTTTATTTTAATAATTATTGTCAGAAATATTAAATTTTTTTCAAAAAACATACTTTACTTTTAAATTTTTTGTGGTATTATTATTAATAAAATTTTACAAATATCAAATAATTTTAGGAATACTGTAATTTTGTTCAATCCATCTTCACGCTGTTCAGGTGATTGTGATTATGGAAGACATCGGTTTAAAAATTAAAGAATTGCGTTTGATGAAAGGTCTGACGCTCAAACAATTGAGCGAAAAGACAAGCCTGTCCGTCAGTTTTCTGTCGCAAATTGAAAGGGGGACCACCTCGCTCGCCATCCAATCCTTAAGAAAGATCTCCGATGCGTTGGATGTCGATATCGTCTACTTTTTCGACAGCAAAAAAAAGGAAAAATACGTGGTCCGAAAGGAGGAGCAAAAACCTTTTGAAATCAAGCATTTGAAGTCCAAATACGTCCGCTTGAACGGCGAATTCCCCAACCGCTCCCTGGCGCCGTTTCTCGTCACCTTAAGGCCGAACCAGAAAAAAACGAGCACCTTCAGCTTTTTCGGCGAAGAATTTTATTACGTGCTGAAAGGGGCGGTCTTGTTCTACGTCGGGGAAGAAAAATACCTGCTCCGGGAGGGCGATGCCATCCATTTCCCTTCCAAGCTTCCCCATTACGGAGAAAATCCGTTGAATGAAGAAACCGTGCTTCTTTGCTGCATTACGCCCGTCATCTTTTAACTTCCGGACTTGGAAAGGAGGTGTAGCCGATGGAACCATTGTTACAAGTGAAAAACTTCACAGCTGGGTTCCTGACTGACAACGGCATTTTAAAAGCGGTGGACAATATTTCCTTCTCCGTCGGACGCGGCGAAACCGTCTGCATCGTGGGCGAATCGGGAAGCGGGAAAAGCGTGACTTCCCTCTCGCTCCTGCGCCTGTTGGAATATGAAAACGGAAAAGTCCTGGACGGGGAGATCATTTTCGACGGCAAAAATCTCTTGGAATGCAAAAAGGAAGAACTGCTGCGAATCCGGGGAAAAGAAATCGCGATGATCTTCCAGGAGCCGATGACCGCCCTGAATCCCGTATTCACCATCGGCCGACAAATAACGGAAGCGATCCTGCTGCATACGGATTGTTCAAAAGCCGAGGCGGCGGAAAGGGCAAAGGAACTTTTAACATTGGTGGGCATTTCCGATCCGGACATGCGTTTGAAACAGTATCCGCATGAATTGAGCGGCGGCATGAGGCAGCGCGTGATGATCGCCATGGCCCTCGCCTGCAATCCGAAATTGCTGATCGCCGACGAACCGACGACCGCCTTGGACATGACGATCCAGGTGCAGATCCTCAGCCTCCTGAAAGAGATAAAGGAAAAGCTAAATATGGGCATCGTGCTGATCACCCATGATATCAGCGTGGCCGCGGAAATGGCGGATCAAATTGTCGTCATGTATGCGGGAAAAGTGATGGAAGCCGGGAGCGCTTTGGAAATTTTAACCGAACCCCGGCACCCGTACACCATTGGGCTGTTGGCCTCCGTGCCGACCGCTTCCACCGATAAAACCAAGCGCCTGAAATCCATCGGCGGCAGCATCCCGAGCTTGTTCGAAATGCCGAAGGGCTGCCGTTTTCATACCCGATGCCCCTTCCGTACGGAAAGATGCATGCGGGAAGAACCGCCCTTCCATACCGCCGGCCAACGAAGGATCGCCTGTTGGCATTGGGACAAAATCCAAAAAGAAACCGGATCGGAAACGGCTGCCGCCGCAATGGCGATCCTGCGGACGGCCCCCGCCGGCGCGGGGAAACCGGAAGAAAACGCCGCCCTTCCCCTCGTCGAAGTGAAAAATCTGAAAAAATATTTTCCTGTCAAAAAAGGACTTTTCAAGTCTTCTTCCGCATTCGTCAGGGCGGTGGACGACGTCAGCTTCTCCATCCGGGAGGGCGAAACCTTCGGTCTCGTAGGCGAATCGGGATCGGGAAAATCGACGCTCGGAAGGACGATCCTGAAACTCCATGAACCGACAGCCGGCGAAATTTATTTCCAGGGAAAAAATCTGTCGGAACAAAAGGGAAAGGCGCTCCGCAGGATCCGGAAAGATATGCAGCTCATTTTCCAGGATCCCTTCGGCTCCCTGAATCCGCGGCTGACCGTCGGGGAAATTATCGCGGAGATGTTCCGCATCCATCAAGCGGCCGAGAAACGGGAGATCGATGCCGAAGTGTGCCGGCTTTTGGAAATGGTCGGCATTGACCCGAACCGGCGCCATCTGTATCCCCATGAATTCTCCGGCGGTCAAAGGCAAAGGATCGGGATCGCGCGGGCGATCGCCTTAAACCCGAAATTTATCGTCGCCGATGAAGCCGTATCGGCTCTCGATGTTTCCGTACAGGCACAGATCCTTAATCTGTTGAAAGATTTGCAGGAAAAGATGGGGTTGACCTATCTGTTTATCGCCCACGGGCTGAATGTGGTCCGATATATTTCCGACCGGGTCGGCGTCATGTATTTGGGCAGCCTGGTGGAAATCGCGGAAACGGAAGAACTGTTCAGCCACCCGGCCCACCCGTACACAAAGGCGCTGATATCGGCCAATCTGGAACCCGATCCGCGGAAAAAAAGCAGCCCCATCATTTTAAAAGGGGAGATCCCATCCCCGAGCGATCCGCCGAAAGGATGCAAATTCCATACAAGATGTCCGTTTGCCACGGAAAAGTGCAAAAGGGAAGCTCCCGAATTCAAGCCATTGGCGGCCGGCCATTCGGTCGCATGCCATTATCCGCTTTCATCCTAATTGCCTGATAACAATCGGGAAAATGAAGAATGACAGGAGGAATGGATATGTCTGAAACCGCGGGAAAACCAAAAACGAAAACAAAACCCTATAACGGCTACAAATCATTCAGCTATCTGGAACCCGGAGTCGATTACAAACCCTTCAAACTGGCGAAGGAAATCGGCAGGGTCGAACCGTTCACCTATCCGGTGAGCGAAGAAGAGGAAGCATTGGTGCAGACGATTTTGGAAGAAGAGATGATCATCTCCTTGCATGAACATACCTTCGTCTGCCCCGAAAACGTCTATGAAATCTTCGAATTCCGCCGGCAGGGAAGGGATTGGACGGGGTATGAGGGCCTCAGCGTGTCCGGTCTGGATGTCGTGTTTGAAAACTTCATGGACGGGACGGCCTTAATCACGTCCAACGCCGGCTGGAAATGGACCGACATCATCCATGACCTGGGAATCCGCTACAGCGATTTCGCCCATCAGGACTTGATCATCCGCGCGGAAACCGTCGATGATCTGTACCGGGCAAAGAGGGAAGGAAAGATCGCACTGGTGTCATGCCTGGAGGCCGCGACTCCGATCGAAAACGAGATCGACCGGGTGGACGTGCTGTACGGATTCGGCGTGCGGGTGATGGGAATCGCCTATTCGGAAGCCAATGCCCTCGGTTCCGGCCTGAAGGAAAAGAATGACGGAGGGCTGACGGATTTCGGCCATAAAGTCGTGAAGCGAATGAACAAATTGGGAATGACCATCGATGTCTCCCACTGCGGGGATAAAACCGCCCACGATGTCATCCTGGCCAGCGAAAAACCGGTTTTCATCACCCATGTCGGCGCCCGGGCATTGTGGAATACAAACCGGATGAAGCCCGACTACGTTTTAAAAGCCTGCGCGGAAAGGGGCGGCGTGATCGGCATCGAAGCGGCGCCCCACACGACGCTGACGAAAAACCATCCGAAACATTCCATCGAATCGGTCATGGAGCACTTTGAATATGTGGTGGATTTAGTCGGAATCGATCATGTCGCCTTCGGATTGGACACGCTGTTCGGCGACCACGTCGGCTTGCACCACGCCTTCGCCAACCAGCTGTCCATCGGGGAATCCCATAAGGGACCGGAATTCCAGGAAGTCAGTTATGTAAAAGGGCTGGAAAACCCGGCGGAAAGCTACCCGAACGTGGTGCGCTGGCTGGTCAAACACGGATACAGCCGCGACGAGATCCGTAAAGTGATGGGAGAAAACATCATCCGCGTGCTGAAAGAAACATGGGTGAAATAAAAATCATGTCTGCCGTTCGAAAAAAACATGATTCGAAAAACAATAGAGGGTGATGATTGAAATGGACGTTAAGCCGCTGAAGAGATATTTCCTGATGTTCGCAGTACTGATTCTCCTTTTATCCGGTTGTTCTTCCGGCAGCAAAGAATCGGGGAACAATGAAAGTTCCGGGCCGAAAAAGGGAGGGACGGTAACGATCCCGATCGTCGGCGACCCGATATTTAACCCTTGGCATCCGAACGCCTACGCGGAGTCGAACCTGGTCAACCGGGTCATCTTCTCCGGATTGACAAAGCCGGGCAAAGATTTGACGCCCGCTCCCAACCTGGCAAAGGAATGGTCCGTTTCCAAAGACGGGCTGGTGTGGACCTTCAAGCTCCGCGATGACGTAAAATGGCACGACGGCGAACCGTTCACCGCGGAGGACGTGGCTTTTACCTTCAACGAAATCGTTCTGAAAAAGGAACTGGGATCCAACGGCGCTTCCAACTATAAAGCCTTGGATCATGTGGAGGCCGTGGACGACTATACCGTGGAATTCCATTTGAAAAATCCTTGGGCGGCTCTTCCCGCCTATCTCGGATTCAACTCGGGGATTTTGCCGAAACATATTTTCGAAGGAAAGGATCCATGGAATTTAACTTCCTTTAATAAGGAAAAACCGATCGGAACCGGTCCGTTCAAAATCGGGAAATACGTTTCCGGACAAAGCGTGGAACTGGTTCCCAACCCGGATTATTTTGACGGCGAGCCGTATTTGGACAAGGTGGTGTATAAGATCCTGCCGGACGCCAACACCCAGGTGGTACAGGCTTTGAGCGGCGAACTGGACATCTTCGTGCTGGAAGATATGGCGTCCCTTGAGCGCATCAAAAAAGCCGGCCATTTGACGGTCATTCCTTCGGACATCACCAGATATTTTTGGATCGCACTCAATCAAAAGCATGAAAAGTTCCAGGATGTAAAAGTGCGCCAGGCATTCCTGCATGCCATCGACCGCCAAGCTATCATCGACACCGTTTTGAAAGGCTACGGGAAAATCGCCCATTCGGCGATCACGCCAAACTTGAAGGCTTACTACACCGATGAGGTGACCAAGTATGAATATGATCCGGAGAAGGCGAAACAGCTGCTCGCCGAGGCCGGATGGCGGGATACGGACGGAGACGGAATCCTCGATAAGGACGGGAAACCCTTTACGGTAGCCTTCGAAGTCGCCAAACAAGGGAATTTGGAACAGATCGCCCAAATGGTCCAACAATATTTGAAGGATATCGGCGTGGATATCAAACTAAGCACGCTGGAATGGAACGCCATGATCGAAAAACACGTGATCAAACGGGATTTCGAAATGACTTTAAACTGGTGGTCCTACCCGGACGATCCGGATGTTTTCGCCCAATACCATTCTTCCAACGCGGAAACGGGGAACAACATCCCCGGCTATAAAGACGAAAAACTGGATGAATTGCTCGTCCGCGGCCAAAAAACAAGCGACCAGGCCGGACGGGTGGAAGTGTATAAAGAACTTCAGCAATATCTTTCGGACACATTGCCTTATCTGTACCTATGGTATCCGCAGGAAATCCAAGTAAGGAACAAGAAGCTGAAAGGGGTGCCGGAGATGTATTTCGGCGGGACTTTGCACTACATCCATGAATGGTGGGTCGGAAATTAAACGCCGCAGGGGAACCTGACCGGCAAAGAAAATCCGTTCATCCGCCACCATCGGCCGGAGATGCCGCGGCAGGGATGCCGGTTCTTTCCGGACGGCCGCCTTTTTCGCCGGCGGCCGATCTTTTCCCCGCCCCGGCAAAATATCCGGCTCCCGAAGACGAACGGTTTTTGCCTGGAACAGAAAATCCTTATCCCGTTGAATCCGCCCTCCATCACCCTACGCAGGCAAAGGAAGTGAACTTATGCTTCGTTATGTCTTGAACCGTTTTTGGCAAAGCATCATTCTCATTTTTATCGTCACCGTTTTAACCTTTTTCCTGATCAACCTGGCTCCCGGCGGTCCGAGTTCATTGATGCGGATGGATGCGACGGAGGAAGAAAGGCAGGCGCTGATTGAAAGGATGGGGCTGGATAAACCCGTCCATGTTAGATACGGGGAGTGGCTTGCCAAAGCCATACAGGGTGATTTGGGCGTTTCCCTTACCAGCGGGCAACCTGTCATGCAGCGGATTGCGGAACGTTTTCCCCATACTTTGGAGCTTGCCGTTTACACTTTAATTTTCTCCGTTATATTGGGCGTTCTTTTGGGGACCGTTTCCGCGGTCCGCCGGAACAGGTTCGCCGATTATTCGATCAATTTCTTCAGTTCCTTGGGCTTATCCGTGCCTCCCTTTTGGCTGGCCGTCATGTTTATGTACTTGTTTTCCGTTGTTCTCCAATGGCTTCCCGCTTCCGGCGTCGGCTCCGGGGGATTGACGGACAGGTGGAAGCACCTGATCATGCCGGTTCTCATCCTTTCCACAACCACCTTGCCGACGATCATCCGTTTTACAAGGTCATCCATTTTGGAAGTCATTTCGCAAAACTATATCCGAACCGCCAGAGCCAAAGGAGCACCGGAACGAACCGTAATTGCCGTACACGCCCTGCGGAATGCCCTCATTCCGGTGGTCTCGGTCATCGGCGTATTAATCCCCCGCTTGCTGGGAGGGGCGGTCATTACGGAAACCGTCTTCGGCTGGCCCGGAATGGGACGCCTGATCATTGAAGCCGCCGAGGGGAGAGATTACAACCTGATCATGGGGGTTACGGTGGTCGTGACCGTCATCGTGGTTGTGACCAACTTCCTCGTGGACATCCTATATTCCAGAATCGATCCCCGGGTAAAAAATTATTGATCCGGGAAACAGGGCATCGCCGCATGATCCTGCCGGTGATGCGCCCGGACGGCGAGAAAAACATGTTCCTCGCGGTCACCGGAGCGAAAAAACAGACGGGTACTTCCCTTTTTCCATGATGAATTTTCCGCCGCTAGCGGGAGGTGAAAATATGACAGCCATCGCGTTAAAGAAAAAGGAAGAACCGGAAAGGGCGGGCGGGAAGACAAGGTTGAAAAACCATTTCGCTCTCCGCCTTTTCAAAAACAAAATCGCATTCATTTCCCTCCTTTTTCTCGTCTTCGTGCACATCGCCGTTTTCATCGGACCCTTTTTTTGGACCATTCATCCGGAAAAAATCGATCCTCAACATGTATTGGCCGGATTTTCCGCCAAACACCCCCTCGGGACGGATGAACTCGGCCGGGACGTCCTCAGCCGGTTGCTGCACGGGGGCAGGATCACGCTTTTGGTCGGATTTTTTGCCATGCTTTGCACGATTTTTGTCGGATCGTTCATCGGAGCGGTGGCCGGCTACTTCGGCGGCTGGCTGGAGGCTTTGCTCATGCGAATCATTGAAGCGATGATGGCCATCCCGAACTTTTTCCTGGCATTGATCGCTTTAACCGTGCTCGGCAATAGCCCCGTCATGGTCGTGCTCGTCATCGCGCTCACTTCGTGGATGGAGATCGCCAGGATCGTTTACGGGGAAACCCTCAAATGGAAGGCCCAAGAATTTGTCGAGGCTTCCGTCGTGGCGGGGGCATCTTCCTTTTGGACGCTGTTTCGGCACATACTCCCGCAAATTTATCCGACGATCATCGTGTCCGGCACCTTATCGATTGCCGGTTCCATCTTGACGGAAAGCGCGATCAGCTACTTGGGACTGGGCATACAGCCCCCGACGCCCACGTGGGGAAATATGCTGCAAAACGCCCAGCAATACATTTGGACGAATCCATCTTTAGGTTTCGTGCCCGGCGCCGCCATCACCCTTGTCGTATTGGCGTACAACTTTTTGGGCGACGGCATGCGGGACGCGCTGGATCCGCGATATAAACGTTGATTCGCGCATCGCCGGGACATTCAGCCGGGGAAACCGATATCCGCGACAGGAGCGTTCGTTCGGAAACGACGGACGAATCCGGCCGGAAAGGACGGATCCGGTTCTTGTCCCGAACGAATGAAGAGGTTCCCTTTTTTCGGACAGCTACGTTTGGAAATATAACGGGGAAAATCGATTTTTTCGCCGCACAGAGGAGGATCAACATGTACATTACCATCAACGGCTGCAAAATCTATTACGAAATCCACGGAAATGAGAACGGAGAAACCATCTTCTTTATCCACGGGGGCCCCGGGATGGGGGATTGCCGAAGCGATATTCAAGCATTTTCGCCGCTCGGCGATGAATACAGGCTTGTCTTCTTCGACATGCGGGGGTCGGGCCGGTCGGAAACGAAACCGCCTTTCACCCATGAACAATGGGTTTCGGATATTGACGAAATCCGGAAGCAATTGGGAGCGGATAAAATCATCATGATCGGCGGTTCCTACGGAGGTTTTCTTACGCTGGAGTACGCCCTCCGCCACCAGGAGCATTTATCCCGCATCGTTTTACGGGATACCGCGCCGAGCCAAAATTACGACGACCTGTCCATGAAAAAAGCCTTGGAAAGCCGTTTGCCGGGGATCAACGAGGAGATGCTCAACCGCCTGTTTTCCGGCCAAGTCCGTTCCAATGAGGAATTCAAAGAAATGTATAAAGCCATCCAGCCGCTGTATACGGTGGAATGGGACGAAGAAAAGGCGAAGGAAAGACTCCAATCGATGTATTTCCACTACGAAACCCATAATTACGCGTTCAGCGTAAATAAAAAAAGCTATGATGTAACCGGGAAACTGCATACCATTAAGATCCCCGTTCTCGTGACCGTCGGCCGCCACGATTGGATCACGCCTCCCGTCGCTTCCGAAGATATTGCCAAGGAAATCGAAAATTCCACCCTGGTCATCTTTGAAAACAGCGGCCATTCTCCGCATATCGAACAAAACGAGGCTTATCTGGAGCTGGTCAGGGACTTTTTGAAGGATAAAATCAAACCGGGCGCTTTTACAATTTAGAAAAGGCAAAGGCGGCTTCCGGAACCCGTGAAATCTTTCCGGAAGCCGCCTCTTTTTTTAAAAGGGAGAATGCCGTTATTCCCCGTGGCCTTCGCCCGCTCCACTTCCTTTGGCAGGATCCGCCGCCAGAAAAACATCTCCGAAACTTCATGGAGCTTTCTTGTACGATCTCGTCCATTCGCCCCTTTTTATCATGGGTTCCTCTCCCGTTTCGTCTTTGGCGGCCGATCCGGTTTCGCTCCTGGTCATGCCGGCAAAAAACAGAGTCCCTTTCTCTCGGCTCCCCGCTCTCTTTTGTCCGCATGCATCTCCCTTTCACGGTTCTTCCATTTTCGGAATCTCAATGTCCTCTAACTTCGCCTTTTCCAACAGTTGTTGGAGTTCGTGAAGGAACTCAAGATGCAGGCGGATATGTTTTTCGGCATTGGCAAAAATCGCGTGGATATATTCGGCATTCACTCCCGCTTCCGTTTTCGCCTTTCTTCCGATCTTCAAATTTTCCATCTTCTTTTTGATTTCTTCAATATGCTCGGACAACGCCTGCCGGATTTCTTCCTTCGGAAGATCCGCCAAAAAGGCCAAAGCCGAATAAAAATTCCTGGGATAGGGCAAATCGGGCGTCTGCAGCGCCTCCCTTAACATGGCGGTATAGGCCTCCCGCCCCTTCTCCGTGATTTCATATACCGCCTTTGAACGGTGGCCGGTCCTGACCACCTCCCGAACCTTCACCAACCCCTCTTTCTCCAATTGTTTCAGTGCATGATATAAAGATCCCGGAAGCACATTCGTCCATTCTTCCGTTCTTCCTTGCTGCAAATGTTGTTGGATCTCGTAGCCCGACATCGGCCTTTTGTTCAAAAACCCCAACACCATCAAACGGGCCATTAGTATCCCTCTTTCTCTGATTTCATTTACTTTGTTTATACAATACCATATACTTCAGCTTGAATACCAGCCCATGGCCGGCGGCGACTAAAGAAGGAATCCTCAGCCGAAACCCGTTCAACCTTTTCCTCCCGAAGAAAAAGGATTGACTTTGATGAAAAAAATTGTATAATCAAATTTGAATATACAACATTAATTTTATGAGGAGGAAAGCCCATGCTGCCCCAAATAAAGGTCAAAAACCTTGAAAAATCCTACGGCGGCAACAAAGTGCTAAAGGGAATCGATTTGGCCATCGAGGCGAAAAAAGTCCACGCCATCATCGGGCCGAACGGTGCCGGGAAGACTACTGCCATCGAGATCATGCTGGGAATAAGGGATAAGGACGAGGGAAACGTCGAATATGTGCACCTCGCGCCCGGCGAACTGGGGGTGCAGCTGCAAAACGTTCCCCTTTTTCCCGCTTTGACGGTGAAAGAAAACATCGAAATATTTTCTGCCTTTTATCGCCTTTCCGAACAGGTGAAAAATAAGATTCCGGAAATTCTGCACATCCTTGAATTAACGGACGCGGGAACGAAACTTGCAGGCCAGCTCTCCGGAGGGCAGAAAAAGCGGCTGTCCATCGCTTTGGCCATCCTGCACGAACCGAAGGTGTTATTTTTGGATGAACCCACCGCCGATCTGGATCCGAGGGGACGGATGCAAGTCCGCTCATTGATCAGAAAGCTGGCCAACGAAGGGAAGGCGGTGGTGATCACATCCCATGATATGGATGAAGTGGCGAAAACCGCCGACCAGGTATTTTTTATCAAGGATGGTAAGGTCATCGACCAGGGATCCCCCGAGTCCTTATTGAACAAATATTCCGCCCCATCCTTGGAAGCGGTGTTCATGACTTTGACGGAAGAAAATGGGAGGGAAAACGATGGGCAAAGTCTTTAAAATCTTTTTGGTCGCAACACTGAGGGACAAATTGACGATGTTTTGGTCGGTTCTCTTTCCGATCGCACTGCTCCTCATATTGGGCCAATTCATTGATTCTCCCCGCTATCATCGGCAGTTATTGGGTACGGTCACCGGAATGGGGATTTTATTTCTCGGATTGTATACCATCGGATTCGAAGTCCTTATGAACCGGAAGGCGGGCATATACAAACTGCTCCGCATCACCCCGTTCCGTTCGTGGCAATTGATGATCGCTTCCTGTTTAAGCAAAACATTCTTTGTCCTGATCAGCAGCTATTTAACGATCCTTATCGGAGCGTTCGTTTTTGACGTCCGCGTGAACCTTTCCGGCGTCCTGTTCCTGTTGCCGGTCCTTTTTCTCGGCACCCTAGGTTTTATGTTTTTGGGATTTACGATCGGAAACCTGGCCCGGCTGGAACCGCAAGTGAACGTTTTGGCCAACCTCATCGGCATGCCGATGCTGTTCATCAGCAACGGCTACTACAACATTTCCAACGGTCCCGTTCTTTTTGAACGATTGGCAAAAATAAACCCTTTCGAGCACTTCATCCGTTTGATCAACATGTTCATCCGGGGGGATTTTTCCGGCATCTGGTCCCCGCTTTCGGTCATCGTCCTCTTTACCATTTTGTCCATTTTCCCGGCGGTCCTCACCTTCAGGTGGGATCCGGAGCAGCCGTTCCGCCTGAACGTCCGTTAAAAGGGAAAGCCGGGATCCGATGCGGCGGGCGGATCTTCGGTCTCGCCCGGACGGAAACCATATCCATGTAAAGCGGTGCAAGGAACGTCTTTCCGTACGTCTGGTTCCCGGATTCCGCCCGATTTTTCTTTCGCCTCTTTAACCGGACTTTGCACCGGCGGGCTGCGGCCATGTGATGTTCTCATAACCGGAAAGCGGAAGGACGCCGAGGACCGGTCAGAATCCCAAGCCGTCCATTATATTAGGAGGGGAAATCCCGAAAATGACCGCAGCCGACGGAAAAAAAGGGAGCTGATGTTCCTTCTCTTCATCAGCTCCCTCCGGTCCCAACGGGCCCGTTTTTCTGTTTCTAGGCGGTCCGTTGGTCCTCCTGATTTTTTCCGGCCCGCCTGTTGATGTAGTAGGCGGTTGCCAAGGCTATCAAACCGATAACCACCAACCCGATATAGCCTAGTTTCGCACCAAATATGAAGATAGCGGTCGTCGGCACGGCCCCGTCGACAAGGGACGAGATGGCGGTTGCCCCCTCGGGGAACGAGAATCCGACGTTTTTCGCGGCCGTTGTGAACAGCGGCGAAATATAGGTGGAAAGCAACAACCCGAAGCCGAGGGCGATGGTGCTGGCCACCACCGTACGGATCACATTTCCGCGGAAGATCGGCACCATCATGCACACGATGAACGGAATGGTGGCCAAATCCCCGAACGGCAGCACTTTGTTTCCGGGCACGATGACCGCCAAAAGAAGGACAATCGGCACCATGATCAAGGATGAAGCGATCGCGGCGGGATGTCCGACGGCCAATGCGCTGTCCATGCCAATATAGACTTCTCGGCCCGGGAATTTGGATTTGACAAATTCACTGGCCGCCTCCGATACCGGCGCAAGCCCTTCCATCAACAGGGACACCATCCGCGGGAGAAGCAGCATCACGGCCGCGGTGGATACCGCGAGATTCAGCACATCTTTTCCATTCCAGCCTGCCAGCAAACCGATAACCAATCCCAAAATAAGTCCGAGTACGGTGGATTCCCCTAAAATCCCCAATCTTTTTTGGATGGCTTCAGGGTCCGCCTTCCAATTTTTAAATCCGGGAATCACGTTGAACAATTTTTCCAAAGGCCAGGCAAACAGGATATACGGCGTCGACGTCCCGTGGGGGAAGGAGATGTTCGGATACCCGTAAAACTTCTCCACCTGCTTTTGCGACAGATCGGCGAGAACCAATAGCACGATGGCGTGCACGACGGCCGTCAGCAAGCCCATCGGGTAGCTTCCCGTCATCACGCTGACCAGCGCGCCCGTAAAGGCAATATGCCAAAGGTTCCACAAGTCAATATTCAACGTTTTCGTTAAACCGAAAAGCAGCAAAAGGACGTTCACGCCGAGTCCGATCGGAATGGCCAGCGCCCCGACGGTGGAACCGAAGGCGATGGCAGAAGTCGCCGGCCAGCCCACGTCGATGATGTTCAATTCAATCCCTAATCTTTCCACCATATCCTTGGCGGCGGGACCCAGATTATCCACGAGCAGGCCGATCACCAAATTGATCCCGATAAATCCGATCCCGACCACCAGGCCCGCCCGAAAGGCACGGGAAGGTTTCATCTTAAGAATGAGGCCGAATAAAAAGATTATGACGGGCAGGACGACGGATGCGCCTAAGTCGACGATCTTCTGAATAATCTCCATTCGATCACTTCCTTCCTCCGGTTATTTTAAAGCTTCTAATATGTCGTTAAATACCTTTTCCTTTCCGACACCCGTCAGCAAAGGAATGGCATTAACAACCTTGGTTTTTATCGTCGGCGGAACGATCGTTGTCGAGACGATGAGATCATAGTCGTTCCCGACCGACAGAATGTCGGAGACCTTTGATTGGTCCAATTGGACCTGCATTTGTTTTTCCGCGAAAAACTCTTTCAATTTGTTCATGATCACCGTAGACGTAGCGATTCCGGTTCCGCAAATAACGAGCACTTTTTTCATTTCCATCACCGCCTGTTATTTTTTAATTTTTCAATAATTCACTTTCCAAAAAAGTGACAACCTCTTTCTCCGACGTCATCCTTTGCATCTTTTTCAGTTCTTCTTCCCTTTGGAAAAATTCAATGAGTTTGGTGAGCATCTCCAATTGTTTTTGCCCATCTCCCATTGCCAGCATGAAAATGATGGAAACCGGCACGTTTTCCCCTTGGCTTCCCATTAAAGAAAACCGGACGGGATTTTTTAAGACCGCAACCCCCACGGAAGTTTGATTCACATGGACAGCGTCCGTATGCGGGATGGCCACCCCCATCGAGAGAAGGCGCAGCCCGGTGGGAAATTTCTCCTCCCTGTCAATGACCGCCTGTTTGAACGTATCCTTGACGAACCCCCGCCTGTATAATGTATCGGAAAGTTTGGACAAAATTTCATACTTATCATATGCTTCAATGTTTAACAAAACGCAATCTTCGTGAAACATAGATGCCATGAATATTATTCTCCTTCCTCCCCTGTTGCGAAAAATATTACATTTGTTCTTATATGTTACCTTTGTCTAAATTATATCTGCAACCGTTTTCCGTTGTCAACAAAATATTTCAAAATGCTGAAAAGTGAAATTTATAGATCCGCCGCCGGCAGGGCCGGGGTTTCCGGCCGGTCCATCCTCTCCCGCTTTCGGAACATCCCCGCTCCGGAACCCGCGTTTCAACCCCCGGCGTAGCCCCGCTTCATCGCCCGTTTTTCGGGCGATCCTTCCAAAAAGTTGAAAGACAGCCGTTCGGGCTCACCCATTTCCGGTTTTCCCGCGGCGCAAATTCCGCCGCTCCCGCGGGCCGGCAAAATGGGCGGGATGCTTCCCCAATTCGGCGGATGGCCGCCCTCACCGCTCCGGAACAGTCCTTATGCCTGCGTTCAGCCATTTTCTAAATTGATAGGACAACAGAGGGATTTTTTCTATTTGTCCGCTTTTTCACCACCTCCATTTTCCGTTTCCCGTCCGGCCCGCTTGCCCGCTTCTTTCCCCATCATCCCATAAACATCGTGGCAATCTTGGAAACGGACCGCGGCCGGGCCCGGCTAGCCCGCGAAACCGCTCACGTCCGCCCGGGAATCGGCCTCCGCGGGGCATCCATTTTTCTCCCCGGACAAGCCGTCCGCCGCTTCTCCCGCTTGACCGCCCGCAACCGCCCCGGCCTTTGCGGCACGGGATCCCCTTTCCATTCGCCGGTCGCTTTGGTATTTTTGGAACCGTTTGCAGTTCTTTTTATACCGTCCCCCGGGAACCGGCGGCGGCAATCGGGACCACCTTTTGGCGGCCTGGTTCCGTCCCAACGCTGGCTTTGGGCTGGGAATCTTTTCCCGCATGTTCTGCGCCGATCTTCTTTCCAAAAAATCCGCCGGCCGACCCCAACCTTTCCATTCCGGACTTCGCGCGAAAATCTCGATCTTTCACCTTTCGCGCCGCTATGCGGACACCGCAGGAGGGCAGGCTTTCCTTTCCTTCATCCGGGAAAAAACAGGCTGCGATGCCATGGAGACGGCTTTGCCACGGGGGAGGGACGTTCCCTTAGAGATACTTTACTAAATTTTCCGCGCCAAATAAACCTAGCCACATTCATTTTCAGGCAAAGCCATGGATGCGCACGCCGAAGCCGCATGCTTGATTTCCCCGGCTGGCCGGGTTAGTTGCCGTTCATGAAAAAATTTTTCCGGCGTGCAGGCCGCTTGCCCGTCGTCCGCCGGCCAGGTGCATTTCCTGCCGCGCGATCTTCGTCCGGCGCGGCAAAACGGCAGGAAACATGGGCAGGAAACGGCTTTGCCCATACACGCGGACCGCTCGCCCCGCTTTCCCTTCTCCATAAAAAACAGGAAGCGGCTTTGTCTCCTCTGGAGAACCGCTCCCTCTTCCCAAAAAACAGCACAACCCCCGGGTCTGTACCGCGATTATCTTCGCGAACGGAAACCGCCCGCCATGCTGAGCGATCACCAATTTTCCACAATCGCCGCGGCCGTTTGTTCATCCACGACCAAGACGTCAATAAACCTTCCGTTCAGGGCCCCTTTGATGCTGTCCAATTTATGGATGCCCCCCGCGATGGCAATCACCTGTTTGACCTTCTTTAATTCCTCCAGGGACACTCCGATGACCCGATTGGTGAATTCGTCGATGACCACGTTGCCCGCCGCGTCGAAAAAGCGGAACCCGATGTCGCCGACCACGCCCAATTTCCGCAAATAATTCAAATCGTTCTCGTCCAAATACCCCAGCTCCCTTAAGGTGGACAATTTGTGCGGGTTGCCGATCCCGATGACGGCGACATCGACGGTTCTCCCTTCCTCGAGGACGAGCTCGATGTCGGGCATGGCCAGCAGCCTTTCTTTCAATTCCGCCGATTCCACGATGGCCGGGGCGTACAAATATAAACAGGTGCAGTTCAGCTTTTTGGCCAATTCATGGGCCAACTGATTCGCATGAATTTCCACATGCCTGCGCCCCATCCCCCCTTCCAGCGGGACGACTTTCACATCCTCTTTGCGGATATACGGAAATTCCTTCACCACTTCCGCCAGCGTGGTCCCCCAGGAGATGCCCAGTTTTTTCACGGATTTCAAATTTTTCGACAGATAGTAAGCCCCCGCCTTTGCCACCGCCCGCTTGACCATATCCGGCGTCAACCCGACCGTGGGAACGACGACGGCATCCTTCAGGCCGTATTCATTTTCCAATTTTTGCTCCAGCTCCACCGTGTGGATGCTGTCGTCCTTGATATAGATTTCAATGATCCCCGCTTCCTTCGCCTTCTGCAGCATTTTGGAGACAATCGGGCGCGACACCCCGATCTTTTTCGCAATTTGTTCCTGCGTCCAGCCTTCCGTATAGTACAACGTGGCAACTTTGACCAGCTGCCTTCTCTCTTCCCAAGGAATCATGCTTCTCACCTTTTCTTTCCAATCTCTGTTATCCCTATTGTATAATAAGGCTTCCTTGGGTAAAAAGCCTGTTTTTGTATTTTAACGGACCGGGGGCGCCCACGATTTCCAAGCGGGATGAACAGAATCCTCCCCTATTCGAAGATTTTCCAGGCGGCGTCAAAAAAGGCTTCCGAGATCGTGGGATGGGGGTGGATCATTCCCGCCATTTCTTCCACGGTTCCTTCCAGGGAAATAAACGAAGAGGCCTCCGAAATCATTTCAGTCACATGGGGGCCGACCATGGTGACACCGAGGATTTCCCCGAATTTTTCCTCATAAACGATTTTCACGAAGCCGCCCGTGTCCCCGGAAATGAGCGCCTTGCCGTTTCCCGCCAGATCGAATTTCGCCGTCTTGACACGGAGGCCCGCCTTCGCCGCGGCCTCTTCCGTCAATCCGACGCCGGCAACCTCGGGCAAAGTAAAAATGCAGCGGGGGACCACCTTATCATCCATCCTTTTGTCCAATCCGGCCGCGTTGGATGCGGCAACGATCCCTTCCATATAGGCCGCATGGGCCAATTGGTAGCCGCCGATGACGTCGCCGACGGCATAAATATTCGGAACGCTCGTTTCCATCCTTTCATTGACCTTAATGAAAGGACCGTTCATTTCCAGACCGATTGTACGGACGGCGGACAGATTGGGCTTTCGCCCGACGGAGATCAAAACCGCATCCCCCGTCACGATCAAGGGATTGCCTTGCCCGTCCGCGCATTCGGCAACAACGGTTTCCCCTTCTTTCGTCAATCTTTTTACCGTGGCCTTTGTGATGATTTTTACCCCTTTTCGTTTTAGGGCCTTCGCCAATGTTTCCGCGGCTTCGGCGTCTTCCGCGGGAATGATCCGTTCCGCCGCTTCAATGATGGTGACCTTCGTTTTCAATGCGGCAAAAACCGTCGCCATTTCCACTCCGATGACGCCGCCGCCGATAATGATCAACGATGCCGGTATGCTTTCGATATCGAAGATCGTATCGCTCGTATAGCAAGGGACGGAGGCCAGCCCTTCGATCGGCGGCAATGCCGGGGAAGACCCGGTCGCCACAATGATCTTTTCGGCGCGGATCCGTTCCTCCCCTTTTTCCGTAACGGCTTTCACCGTATGTTCGTCTTCGACAATACCTTCCGCCTCATAGACATCGATTTTCCCCTTCTTTAATAAAAGGGAAACTCCGTTGCGAAGCCTGGTGACGACCTCGTCCTTCCGCCTTTTCATCTTGCCGAAGGAGACGGAGATTTCCGGGGTTTCGATCCCCCATTCCTTTGCCCGTTCCATGGATTCGAGGATCTCCGCGTTTTTCATCCAGGTTTTGGATGGGATGCAGCCCCGGTTTAAGCAGGTGCCGCCCAAAAATTCCTTTTCCACCAGCATGACTTTTTTTCCGAGGCGGGCCGCCCTAAGAGCGGCCATATATCCCCCCGGACCGCCTCCGATCACGGCGATTTCATAGGATTTTGCCAAAGCGACTCCCCCTTTAGACGATCATTTCCAAGGGATTTTCCAGGATCCGTTTGATTTCGGCCAAAAATTCCGCCGCGGGCGCCCCGTCGATGACCCGGTGGTCGAAGGAGAGGCTGGCGGTCATCATGGGCCGGATCACGATTTCACCGTCGATGACAACCGGCTTTTCCTGGATTCTTCCCACGCCCAAAATGGCGATCTCCGGAAGGTTAATAATCGGCGTGAATACGTCGATCGGGTACATGCCCAAGTTGCTGATGGTAAAGGTGGAACCCTTTAAATCATCCGGAAGGAGTTTTTGCTCCCTCGCCCGTTTGCTCAAATCCTTGGCCTCCGCGCAAATGGCGGCCAAGCCTTTTTTATCCGCATTTTTAATGACCGGAACGAGCAAACCGTCCTTGACCGCAACGGCCATGCCCACATTGACCTCATCCCGGGAGACGACCTCATCGTTTTCAAAATGGACGTTGACTTCCGGGAAGCGTTTCAGGGCCGTTGCCGCGGCTTTGATGAGAATGTCCGTATAGGTCAAACGGAGCCCGGTCTGTTTTTCGATCACCGGGAGGAGGGATTGCCGCATTTCGACGGCCTTTGCCATATCGATATCGGTGGACAACGTCACATGGGGAGCGGTAAATGCGCTTTGCGCCATCCGGTTCGCCACAACTTTCCTGAGGCCCGACAAGGGTTTCCGAATTTCTTCCCGCTTTTCTGTTCTTTGTTGTTCGGATGCCCGGACGGCTTCAAGCACATCCCGCTTCATAATTTTCCCGCCGGAACCGGTTCCGGAAATCGCCCGCAAATCCACCTGTTCTTCCTTGGCGATTTTTTGGGCGAGCGGTGTTGCCTTCGGTTTCGTTCCGGCCGCTTCCAAATATTGTTCGACATCCTTCTTTTGAATCCGGCCGCGGGGTCCGCTTCCGGAAATTTTCCCCAGATCTACACCCGCTTTCCTTGCCAGCGCCCTTGCGGCCGGGGTCGCCCGGACCTTTCGGATTTCATCCTCCGGCTGATGATCGGCCGCTCCCTGTTCTTCTATAGACGTTCCTTCCTGCCCCCGCGGGCTTTCCGCCGGGCCGGAACCCGGAGCCGGAGGTTCGTCCGGTACCTTTTCCCCCAGTTTGCCGATGTAGCCGATCACTTGGTTGACCGGGATTTCCGCTTCCGGTTCGTAATACTTTTTCAGCAAGATCCCGCTGTCGTAGGACTCCACTTCAATGTTGATCTTGTCGGTCATGATTTCGAACAGCGGTTCCCCGATTTCCACCGGCTCCCCTTCTTCTTTAAACCAGCGGAGCAGGGTGCCCACCCGCATCGTGCTGCTCAGTTTCGGCATGAAAATTTCCTTCGGCAACGGACTCCCCCCCTTATTTAAAATGAACCGTTTCTTTTACCGCTTTGATGATGTCCGGCACCTGCGGGACCGCAGCCTTCTCCAGTTTCGGATTGTAGGGAATCGGGACCGGCAATCCGCCCAAACGTTTGATGGGCGCATCCAAATAGTCAAAGGCTTCGCTCTCGGCGATGACGCCGGCGATTTCCCCGCCGATTCCCCCGCGTTTCACCGCTTCATGGACGATGACCACCCGCCCGGTTTTTTTCACCGAACGGACGATCGTTTCTTCGTCGAGGGGGACGAGGGTGCGGGGATCGACGATTTCCACATCGATTCCCTCTTTTTCCAGTTCCTTTGCCGCTTCCAACGCCCGATGGACCATAATGGAAGTCGCCACGATCGTGACATCTTTCCCCTCCCGCTTGATATCCGCCTTGCCGAGGGGAATCGAATAGGGTTCTTCGGGTACATGGCCCTTCGTCTTGTACAGCAGCTTATGTTCATAAAAGATGACCGGGTTGTCGTCATCGATGGCGGCCTTCAGCAATCCCTTCGCATCATAAGCCGTGGAAGGCTGGACGACTTTCAATCCGGGAATATGGACCGTCCACGCCTCCAAACTTTGCGAATGCTGGGCGGCCGCTCCCGTACCCGAGCCCCCCGGCGTCCGGACCACCATGGGAACCTTGCCTTTGCCGCCAAACATATAGCGCAGTTTGGCCGCCTGGTTCACGATTTGGTCCAAGGCGATGGTAATAAAATCGGAAAACTGGATTTCCAGGATCGGCCGCATCCCCGTCAGCGCCGACCCGACCGCCGCTCCGGCGATGGCCGCCTCCGAAATCGGGGTGTTCCGGATCCGTTCGGGTCCGAATTCTTCAATCATTCCCCTGGTTACGCCGAAAGCGCCTCCATATACGCCAATATCTTCCCCCATCAGATAAACGTCTTCGTTCCTTCTCATTTCCTGGGTCATGGCTTCCCTGACCGCTTCCAAATACGTGATCTCCCTCATGTTTCCTCCCCTTTCCGTCAAGCGTATACATCTTCCAAAAGCGATTCGATGGCCGGTTCCGGACTGGATTCCGCGTATTTTACCGCATCCTCGATTTCCTGGAAGGCCTCTTCGCGCAATTGTTCGGCCTTTTCTTCCGTCAACAGCCCTTTGTCGATCAGATACTCCTTGAAACGCTTGATCGGATCTTTCTTTCTCCATTCCTGCTCTTCTTCCCGGGTCCGGTACTTCCGCGCATCGCTCTTGGAATGCCCTTTCCAGCGGTACGTTTTTGCCTCGATGAGGACCGGACCCTTTCCGGAACGGGCGTGCTCCACGGCTTCATGGGTGACTTCCATCACTTCCAGGATGTTGTTTCCGTCCACCACTTTTCCCGGAATGCCGTAGGCGACCGCCCGGTCGGCGAGGTTTTCGATATTCACCATTTCTTTTACGGAACCGGACATGCCGTATTGATTGTTCTCGCAGAAGAAAACGACCGGAAGTTTCCAAATGGAGGCAAGATTTAACGATTCGTGAAAGCTTCCCTCGTTCGTCGCCCCGTCTCCAAAAAAGCACAAGACAACGTAGCCTTTCTGCTTCATTTTCGACGTCAACGCCGCACCGACCGCCAGGGGAATTCCTCCGCCGACAATCCCGTTGGCGCCAAGATTGCCCTTATCCAGATCGGCGATATGCATCGAACCGCCTTTCCCCTTGCAGTAGCCGGTGGCTTTGCCGAACAGTTCGGCCATCATCCGGTCCGGCGTCGCCCCTTTGGCGATGCAATGTCCATGCCCCCGATGGGTGCTGGTGATCTTGTCTTCCTCCCGCAAAACGGCGATCGCGCCGGCAGCCGTCGCTTCCTGACCGACACAAAGGTGGGTGGTGCCGTGGATCATCCCTTTGGCAAAAAACTGGTCCACCTTTTCGTCAAAATATCTGATTACCCACATTTGTTTGTACAGCTCAACCAATTTGTCATTTGTGATGCTATCGGGTAATTTGTACTCTTTCAAGTTGTATCCCCCTCCCCTTACATTTGTTCTTATTAGTTACGTTTGTAATAAATATAGAATTTTTTCGCCTTTCTGTCAAGGTGAAGGGATCGGGTTCGGTTCCTTATCCGCCAAAGCGAAAGACCTATTACCGCGTACCGGAGGTTTGGCAAAAGAGATGAAAGAATATAACCATCCTCCTTGCGGCAATGAACGGCGGCCCGGACGCCTTCTGGGCAGTGAATCTTTCGGTTATTTGCGCTTCTGCGCTCCATTCGGAAACCTGGTGCCAAGGCCGTGCGCATTCGTTCTTCCTGGCTGTCTTTCCGGGCGCTTGCCGGTCTTCGCCCTGACAAACAGAAACAAAGGAACAAGGGGAAACGGATTCCAAAAGGGAGAGAAATATACCTGTTACAGGACCCGTCGAAGGGAAAACGATCGGTCCATTCCCCGATCCGACTGATCCCCCGCATGCCGAAAGCACGAAATGATTGCGGAGTTCCGGCGCCGCGGGGCAAATCCACCCGTTCCGGTTATGCCCGAATTCCGTAAGCGGCCTTGGTTCGGATGATTCGGAAACGATTGCCGGCAGGGACAGCATGTTTCGGCTTTTCCCTTTCCAAAGCGGGAACACGACAGCCGTCCCAGCCCCCGGCATGATCCCGGATGATATTTGGCCGCCAAACCGAGGCCT
This sequence comes from Caldibacillus debilis DSM 16016, assembly GCF_000383875.1. Taxonomy (NCBI): domain Bacteria; kingdom Bacillati; phylum Bacillota; class Bacilli; order Caryophanales; family Bacillaceae; genus Caldibacillus; species Caldibacillus debilis. The sequence goes on from NZ_KB912879.1 coordinate 368,290, forward strand.
GTTTTTCTGCGCCGATGGCACCGCCCGGGACCTCCCCCAATCGGCATCCCCGAATGAATGCCTGGTTTCTTTTGGCTGTGTATGTCCATCTTTTCGCATTCGTAATTTTATGTTACATTTGTAATAGAGCGGGGAGAAAAATAGCAGAAATACCCCTTTTCCTCTTGAAATATTTTCAGATTTGGAAAGTCTTAAAAAAGATTCGATATAATAAGAATGAGAGGAAGTTTCGTTTTTAACCGCGGGGAAAGATTGCAGCGCTCAATCAAAAAGGGGTGAAAACCGTGGAAATCAAGGAAATGGAGGCCGCGCTGTTTTGCATTCACTGCAATGATGAGCAGGATCACGTGATCACTTACATCAACAATCACATTTCCCGGATCGAATGCAAGAATTGCGGACATTCGGTGGAAATCAAGGTCGATCTGTTAAAGGAGCTCTATAAAGAAGTATACGAAAAAATCGTCCATAAACCGGCCGAAATCACGGAAGAATACCGGAAAGACCTCAGCAGATTCCTGCTGTCTCTCCCCATCCGCATCATCCGCAAACCGTACAGGATTTACCGATACATCAGGCAGACGAGGGATGTGTTTAAAACATACAACAAAAAGTACAGAAAGTAGGATTCGGCCAAGTCAATTCTTTTTTATTTTTGTGTAAAATGGGAACAAAAGAAAAAATGTAAACGGGTCCGGATCCTCGACCCTTTTTCGATCGCCGGCTTTGCCTTTGAAATTTGCCAGGAAGAACGGGCGGCATCGCCTTTGAAAAACGCCCACTCCATTTTGCTGTCCGCGGCCTCAATGGCAGTCGGCAACAAGGCTTTATGTTCAATGATCACCGATATAAAAAGCAGCAAAATCGGCCGGACATCTAATTCCGTCATCAAGCACGAACAAAAAACACCTCCAAAGCGGATCCCGGGCCGGTTTAAACTTAAAAAGCCCGATGCTTCGGAGGCGTTTTTCATTTGCCGAATCTCACAAACTTACTTTTTCACCCGTTTTTACGGACTCAAAACATGCATCAATCACCCTCATATTTTTTACCGAGTTTGCACCGTCATAGGCAAGTTCCGTTCCGTTCAAAATTGCGTTCGAAAAATGTTCAATCTCCAATTTATATTGGTCGCCGTAGATCCTTTCAATCCTTTGGCCATTATTTTTGTTTATAATGATTAAGCCTTGGCCTCCATTATTATCCGGACGATAAGCCTGCGGCACTTTAATCGTCCCTTTTGTTCCGATGATTTCATACTCTTCCCTAAAATCCATTTCAAAACTGCAGTCGATGATCGCTTTGACGCCATTATCCATTCTCATAAACGCCCAGGCGGAAACGTCCACGCCGTATTCGGGATCAATATCCGCAAACGCAATAAGCTCCTTCGGTTCCGCTTTTAAAATATTTCTGACTGCATGAATGCAGTAACAACCCACATCATATATGCATCCCCCGCCCTTTTTAGGATCCGTCCGGATATTTCCCTCTTTCTCTTCCAATAGGAAAGAAAAACTGGCCTTCATTAATTGAATCTCGCCGATTTCACCGGAACGAATGATTTCCTGCACCCTTTGATGCTGGGGATGAAATTGATACATCAACCCTTCCATCAATAAAACATCGTTTCTTTTGCAGAAATCAAAAACTTCCTGGGCATCTTTCGCATTCAACGTGATCGGTTTTTCGCACAAGACGTGTTTTCCGGCTTGGGCAGCCTTCATGATCCATTCTTTATGCAAGGAATTCGGCAAAGGGATGTAAACAGCGTCGACATCGGGATCATGCAGCAATTCATCGTAATGATGATAAGATTTGGGAATATCGAAGGCAGAAACGATTTTTTCCCTTCTCTTTGTATTACTGCTTCCAATGGCCGTCAATTCTGCGTTCGATGCCCTTAAAATGGCGGGGATAATTTGCGTTTCCGCAATATTGGCGGTGCTTATAATGCCCCAGCGCACCCGTTTCATCTGCTCTCATCCTCTTTCATTTATTTGATGATTATGCCGCTCTTTTTTGACTGTAAATATCAATCCACACCGCCAGCAATAAAATGGTCCCTTTCACGATGTATTGCCAAAAGGCTTCCATGTTCATCATGCTCATGCCGTTATCGATGCTCGCCATGATTAGCGCACCCAATATGGAGCGAATAACATTCCCTTTGCCCCCCATCAGACTGGTGCCCCCGATCACACAAGCAGCGATGGCGTCCATTTCGAAAGAAGTGCCGGCGCTGGTTGTGGCGGCATTTAATCTTCCCGTTAACAATATGCCTGCAGTGGCGGCTAATACGCCCATTATGATAAACACAAACAATGTATTTCTTCTTATATTTATCCCTGAAAGAGCCGCCGCTTCCGCATTCCCGCCAATGGCATACAAATACCTGCCGAATGCGGTTTTATGGCTGACAAATGCGATGATTCCGCCAAATACTACAACGATAAGAATCGGTATAGGCACGCCGAAATACCGGTTCAACATGTAAATAATCAATAAGATCAGGAAGGCGTATACAGCCGTTTTCCCGTAACTCGACCAAGCACTGGGAACCATGAGCCCTAATTTGATGCGTTTTTTCCTGTTTCTGTAAGTAAAAAAGAACCATAAAACGATGCTCACAAGGCCTAAAATATAGCCCAAAGCATAAGGCAAATAACTGTTTCCGATCGCTTTAAAACTGTTTTCCAACGGGGCGATCGTCTGCCCTCTCGTCAAACCGATCAAAATCCCGCGAAAAATTAACATCCCCGCCAATGTCACGATGAATGCGGGAACGCCTCGATATGCAACCCACCATCCCTGCCAAAGCCCGATTAGAGCTCCGATCAAGATCGCCGCGAGCACGACGGCCCACGTGCTCCACCCATACCATACTTGAAGAATGGCGGCAATGCCGCCCGTCAATCCGACCACGGATCCGACGGACAAATCAATATGGGCAACAATCAGTATTAAAGTCATTCCGATGGCCAACAAGGCAATGACCGACATTTGCGTAAACAGATTGGAAATATTTCTGGAAGACAAAAATTCTCCGTTTGTCAAAACCCCAAATAAAAGGATGATCACCAAAAAAGCTAGAATAAGCACATACGCTTGCAAATCAAACTTAAAAGAGAGTTTCGCGGATTTTCCGGTATTTAACCAATGACGTTCTTGCATATTAAGATTCATCTTTTCGTCCCCCCGGTGGCATAAGTCATGATTTTTTCCTGGCTGGCCTCATCCCGTTTTAGTTCGCCTGTTATTTGTCCTCCAGCCATCACTAATATCCTGTCGGACATCCCCAATATTTCGGGCAATTCCGAAGAGATGAGTATAATGCCGACTCCCTGGCTTGCCAGTTCGTTTATGATTTTATAAATCTCGTATTTCGCACCGACGTCGATGCCCCTCGTAGGCTCATCCAATATTAAAACCTTGGGGTCATTCAATAACCATTTGCTGATTACAACCTTTTGCTGGTTCCCGCCGCTTAATTGGGAAACCTTTATTTCCAAATTCGGCGCCTTGAGCTTTACCTTATCGTTAATTTCTTGCGCCGTTTTCAATTCGATCGTTTGATCAATCAATTGATATCTCATTACCTTTTTTAATGACGATAGAGTTGTATTTTGGATGATATTCATGCCCAATACCAGACCATATCTTTTTCTGTCTTCTGAGACATAGGCGATGCCTGCTTCGATGGCATCCCTCGGATTTCTAATTCTTTTCTCTTTTCCGTCTACTTTAATTGTTCCCGTAACATGGCCGGGATAATATCCGACAAGGCTGCTGAACAATTCCGTCCTCCCGGCTCCCATTAATCCCGCGATCCCTAAAATCTCTCCCTTTTTCAAGGAAAAGGAAACATGGTTGATGATTTTCTTTCCCGTACTTTTTTGCACCACTGCCCAATCATTGACTTCCAGAATAATGGGGCCTATTTCCCGTTTTTTGTAGGGATAGATGTCTGTGATCTTTCTCCCGACCATTTTCGTTATGATTGTTTCTTCGGTCAACTTTTCAATGGGATCGGTGCTTATCGTTTCCCCATCCCTTAACACGGTGACCGTGTCCGCAATCTCCAAAACTTCGGATAATTTATGGGAGATATATATACAAGTAACGCCTTTTTTCTTCAAATTTCTCAATATCCCCATTAATACTTCCACTTCATTTTTGGTTAATGCGGCAGTAGGTTCATCTAAAACGATGATCTTGGCATTCAATGTCAACGCTTTCGCAATTTCCACCAATTGCTGTTTTCCAACGCTTAACTGTTTCACTTTCGTCTGCGGGTCGATTTCAAGCCCCACTTCTTTTAACCATTTTAAAGATTCCGCAAATATTAAATTCCAATCGATGTATTTTCTTCTCATTAAGTCGTTGCTTAACAGGATGTTTTCGGCAACAGACATCTCTTCAACAAGGGCCAGTTCCTGATGGATGATAGCGATTCCCGCATCCTGCGATTCTTTGATCGACTTAAACTTTACCTCTTTTCCGTCCAAATAAATTTCCCCTTTGTAAGTGCCATAAGGGTATACGCCGGTTAAAATTTTCATAAGGGTTGATTTTCCGGCACCGTTTTCTCCGCAAAGGGCATGAATTTCCCCCTTCTTCACAAAAAAGGTGACATTGTTCAAGGCTCGTACACCGGGAAATTCTTTCGTAATGCCTTTCATTTGCAAGATATATTCCATAAAATTTCTCCTCCGAAAGAATGATTCTTGCCGAAAAAGAATAAATCTTCTCCGACAAGAATCATCAAAATATTAAATTTGTATGGCCGGATGAATTACGGCCGCGGCGGGCGTTGATCTTCCGGGACATTTTTGTACACGTCATCGTAGGAGTGGAATCCGTCTTTGATCACTGTATCGATTAAATTGTCCTTGTCCACCATGATCGGTTCCAATTTGACGTAGGGGACGTCCATTTTTCCGTTGTTGATGGTGTCATCGGTTTCTATCTTTTCCCCTTTTCCTAATTTAACGGCTATCTCAGCGGCTGTTGCCGCTATTTTGTGTATGGGTTTATAAACCGTCATCGTTTGCGTCCCTTCCGCAATCCTTTGTACTGCCGCCAAGTCGGCATCCTGCCCTGAAATGGCCACTTTGCCAGCAAGACCTTGCGCGGCCAACGCTTGAATGGCCCCGCCTGCCGTGCTGTCATTCGAGGCAACGACCGCATCGATTTTGTTATTATTGGCAGTTAAAGCGTTTTCCATAATCTTCATGGCTTCATTGGCATCCCAGAGTTTTACCCATTGATCGCCGACAATTTTAATATCTCCCTTGTCAATGAATGTCTGAAGAACATTCATTTGCCCTTCCCTAAATAATTTCGCATTATTGTCGGTTGGCGAACCGCCCATCAGGAAATAATTCCCTTTCGGGACTTTTTTCACCAAATATTCCGCCTGTAATTCCCCGACCCTGACATTGTCGAACGAAACATATGCATCGACATCACAGTTCGTGATCAGCCGGTCATAGGCCAACACCTTGACCCCTTCTTGTTTCGCTTGATCGACGACGGGAGACAGTGAGTCACTGTTTACGGGAATGATGACCAAAACATCGATGCCTTGAGAAAGCATGTTTTGAATTTGGGTTAGTTGTTTCGTCTCGTCATTGTCTGCGGATTGGACAATCACATCCGCACCCAATTCCTTGGCTTTATCAATAAAGATGTCCCGATCATGCTGCCATCTTTCCAACGACAAATCCGTAACAGACAGTGCAATTTTAATTTTTTTATTTTCCTGGCCGTTCGACGAATTTTTGTTGTTTCCGCTTTCATTTCCCTTACCCGCATCCTCCCCGCAAGCAACAAGGGCAAAAGCGAAGACAAGGAGTACCATCATTGAAAATGCCTTCTTCATCCACTTCATTCGAGATCCCCCCTAAATTAAAAAAATATAAGCGTTTTCATTAAAAATTATATCATCGTAAACTTCGTTTGTACATTGGATAAACTAATGTTTTATGAATCATTTTTTTAATCGAATCCCGGCGTTTATGATACAAATTTTTTATCTCTTGCCGGTTGTTGCGGGCGTTCCCGCGGCGATCAATGTAGAAGCTTTCTGTCTTTGTGAAGCCCACGGTTCGCACCATGGATGAAACGGGAGAACTGAAAACCGAACCCGACCAGCGCTTCAGTGACCGCCCAGCGGTGCGGGAACCCGATTATCCTTGAGGAACAAAAGCTTCGGGGAATGGGAAAAAAGTGGGGTTTCGATTCTTTCGGCTGCGATGTTCCATCGATTCCTGCAAGCCTAAAGGGGAAAGAGGCCGGTCACGGGAAAAGGAGGCCCAACAAGCAAAGCAGAAGGATCATTGCGATCCTTCCGGGGAATTTTAAACCGATTGGGGGAAAAATCACCGGTCTTGTCAAATTGGGTTTTCCAAACGTTTTAGTTTTTTAATAGATTGCTAACCTTTAATCGCGGTGGAAGACATCCCTTCCACGATCTTATCGCTGAAAAACACGAAAGCAATTATAATCGGGAGTATGCTTATTATTAATGTGGCGCCGATCGGGCCCCAATCCGTCATGTATTGCCCAATAAAGTTTTGCATGCCGACGGTCAGGGTTTTATATTTGTCGGAACTAATAAACGTATTCACAAAGACAAATTCATTCCAATTATAAATCATATTTATGATCGCAGTCGTTGTGATCACCGGGGTGGTCATCGGGAGAATGATCCGAAAAAAGAGTTTGTTGACGGAACAGCCATCAATAATGGCCGCTTCTTCGATTTCACGCGGAATCGTAGAGTAAAAGCCAAGCATGATCATGACGGTGATCGGCAAATTGTAGGCGACATACGTCAATACAAGGGACAGCGGATGATCGATCAAATTCATGCGCAAATACATATTGAAAAGCGGGATTAACGCGGAATGAATGGGAATCATCAAACCGATCATAAACAAACCTAATACGAATTTGCTTAATTTCCACTTCATCCTTGTGATCGCAAAAGTCGTCATGCTGGCCAATAAAACCGTTATGACAGTTGCAGCTACGGTAATCCAGACGCTGTTAAAAAAGTAATTCCCTATGCCTCCCTCCCATACTTTTTGATAATTTTCCCATCTGAATTGAGAGGGCAGTGCAAAAGGAGAACCGGCAAAAATCTCCCGGTTATCCTTCAACGAAAACAGGAAAAGCCAAAAGATCGGATATATTTGAACAACGGCAATGAAACCGAGCAGAACATATAATATGCCATAACCGAATTTTCTCATGGGCCAACTCCCCCGCTAGTATTGGATATTCTCGGACTGCGTCAATTTTCGGATAATCAGCGTTGCAATCGAAGCGATGACGAGGAGCAGGAATCCGATCGCGCTTCCATACCCGAAGTCATATTTGACGAAGGCCAGTTTATACATATAGGATGCCATCACTTCGCTCGCCCCGTTCGGGCCGCCGTTTGTCATGACATAGATGAGATCGAAATATTTTAAAGAACCTACGACGGCCAAAATCACCGTTACATTAAATACGCCTCTTATCAAAGGGATCTTTATTTTATAAGCGATTTGAAAAGGCGAAGCCCCGTCAATTCTGGCGGCTTCAATGATGGATTCGGGGATGTTTTTTAATGCCGCGTAGTAAATCAAAATGTAGAATCCCGCATACTGCCATAAAATCGGAATAAATATGGCGTACAAGACGATCGACGGTTCGGCAAGCCATGACGGAGGATTATCCACTCCCAGCGCCTTAAGGATGGCATTCAGAATCCCGTTGGTGGGGTTATACACCTTAATCCAAAGCTGGGCAATGGCAACCGAGGACAATAACATCGGAATTAAATAAATTTTTCTCAGCAAATTCGTTCCTTTTAGCTTGGAAGACAGTAACAGCGCAACGGCCAAATAGGCAAACAACATGAGCGTCGAAAAGAACGCGAGCAAAAACGAATGATATGCGCTGGCCCAAAACTTCTTATCCTGCAATGCCGTCATGTAATTCTCTAAACCTATGAACGTCATTTTCCCGATTCCATCCCATTCCATCAAGCCGAAAAAACCTGTTAAAAATAACGGAATAAATATAAGGGTCAAGACCAGAAAGAGGGATGGAAGAATATACAACGCAATAGCCAGTTTGTTCGACATCACCTTGTTCATCAAATCAACCCCATATCGATAATGAAGCAGAAAAGGACTATCCTGATTCCAGGATATGTCCTCTTCTTTTCTTTAATTTCATTTTTAAAAAATGTCCCCGCGTTTTCATTCACTGGCCGCTTATGGCCTCCGCATGCTCTTTTGCAAATTGTTCCGGGGTCATTTCCAGTCCGAAGAGCGATTGAATCGCGTCCAAATGCACTTGTGCCGGTTTCGCCGGCATTTGCACGTCCGCATATAACGTTAAGTTGGTGGCGTTGTTCAACTCGTTCAAAACATCAATATACATTTGGGGCAAGTCTAATGACGAGGTGTCCAGTTTTGTCGCAGGAATGACCCCAACTTCCGTCACGGCCCTTTCGGCCCATTCTTTGACAAAGAAGGCCACAAATTGTTTGGCTTCCTCTTTCACTTTGGAATCTTCGGAAACGAACAGGCCGACACCGGGTCCGCCGACGAAGCTGTTCAAATCGCCTTTTCCATTGACGGTCGGAAATTTTAAATAACCAATCGATTCCCTGAATTCTTTCGGGACATCTTCATTCGTCGTATAGTTTGGCAAATCCCACGTGCCGATCAAGTACATGGCCGCCTGACCGTTCATAAACATGCTTTTCGCTTCTTCATCCGAAAGTCCATTAAACCCTTTGACGAAAGCATTCATTTTCACTAGATTTTGAACTTCCTTCGCCGCATCGATCAGCGCCGGTTCTTCAAAGGAGGTTTCCCCTTTGAGGGCGCTTGACAACACGTCCGCTCCGGCCATCCTGTCGGCAAAATACATGTACCAGAGGGAACCGGTCCATCGATCCTTATTCCCTAAAGCAATTGGCTGAACGCCGTTTTTGGCCAGGGTTTCGACCACCTGTTTAAATTCATCATAGGTTTTAGGGGCCGACAGTCCGTATTTATCGAAGATGGCTTTATTATAAAAGATCAAAGCGATATTTAACTCGAGCGGCAGTCCGTAGGTCTTTCCGTCGATGGCATAGGCTTCGACCGTGCCGGGGACAAAACTGTCTTTTAATTCTTTCTCGACGACATCATCCAAGGGAGCAAATTTGTTACCGTTTACATAGGGTTCCAAAAAACCGGCCGCCCATGTCATGCCGACGTCAGGCAATTCGTTCGACGCGGATAAAATTTTCAATTTTTCTTTATACTGCTCATTGCTCAACACTTCCATTTGCACCCGTACATCCGGATGTTCGTTTTCGAAATCGGAAATAATCTTTTTCACGATGTTGTAATGGATTTTTGAACTTCCTTCGGGCCAAAGATGCATAAATTTAATCGTTTTTTTCCCGCCGCCATTGTTGTCGCCCGAAGACTGGTTCGAACCGGAACAGCCGAACAGCAGCACCAAGCACATCAGGACCGCAACAATCGAAAGCGCTTTCTTCCACCTCATCATCATTTCCCCCCTAAATTAAACGTCAAAAAATATTTTCAAATAAAGGATACCAAAACAAACATCGTTTGTACAGTGGATGAACTAACTTTTTTGCCACGAAGCTCCAAAACATTTTCGACAGATTTCACGCGCAAATTTCCACCCAAAAGGGATGGACCGGCAGCTCAAACAGACATAACGATCCCCCCCTTCAACGATCGACGTCATTCGTCCTTCGGCCTGTAGATAAAATAATCAAAATCCGCATGTTTCCTTTGCCCCGAAGTATCCTGGCAATGCATGCCTACGAAAGCTCCCGTGAAAAATCCCCCGCCTTGCACGTAATCATCGGACAGTTTATAGGAATAAAAATCGATCGGTATCTTTTCCCAATGTTTGCCGTCAAAGGAATACGAATAATGATAGAGGTTCGTGTTCACATCCACCCTGAGATAAACGTACGCCGCTTCTTCCGGTACCGGTATTTCCTTTCCTTTTAAAGGCTGAGCAAAGACAAAATTGTCGCAGGTCGTGATTTCAAGTACTCTTCCCTTTTCCTCGTGCCAGGTGATATGCAAGGCGGTCCAGTTCTGCGTGTTATAATAGTTGACCAATCCGGCGGCTTGCTGGAAATTTTCCGGTTTGAAGTCCACTTTCGTTTCGGCGGTGAAATTAAAATGCTGCCAACGGCGTGCCACAAAGGCTTGCACAAATTTCGAAGTCAACGACTCACGGCCGTATAAACGCAAATGGCCCGGCCGGTCCGTTAAGGACATCGTGTCTTCTCCTAAAGGAATGCGCAATGTTTGAAAATGAAGGTTTAGTGTCTTTGAATCAAAATCGTCCTTTTCCGGATAATCCCTTTCCCATTTCACTTCCTCGATCCGGGGGCCTTCGATTTCCAATGAAGGCTGATTCCCGCCGACCACATAAGGCCAGCCGTTTTTCCATTCCAGCCGCTGGATCGCCGTCTCCCTCCCTAACGGACAATAACCTCTCGGATCAAGCAGCGGCTGATCCTCTTTCGGCAAAGGACGGCCGGTCAGGTGAACCAGGAACCATTCATCGGTATGGGTATGAACGATGGACGCATGCCCGGCTTTTTGCAAAGGATTGCGGGGGTACGGCCATGAAGTGATGAGCGGATTATCCGGATGAACTTCATACGGGCCCCAAAGATTTTTGGAACGGGCGATCGTGGAGGCATGCTCGTATCTCGTTCCGCCTTCGGCCGTCAACAAATAATAATAACCGTTGACTTTGTACAGATGGGGGCCTTCGGTCAATTTTAAATCTGTCCCTTTAAAAATGATTTTGCGCTCGCCGACCAATTTTTGTTGGACCGGATCGTATTCTTGAAGGGCGATTCCGTAAAAATTGTGATGGCCTACCCGATGATCCCACACCATATTCAGCAAATACTTTTTGCCGTCTTCATCATGAAACAGCGAAGGATCAAATCCAGAACTGTTCAGATAAACCGGGTCTGACCATTCGCCGTCGACCCTTTCGGCGGTAACCAAATAGTTGTGGCAATCCTTCCACTGTCCTTCTGTTACCTTGACATCCGTATAGATAAGCCAAAACCGGCCGTCATGGTAAGACAAATCCGGCGCCCAAATTCCGCCCGAATCGGGATTTCCCAACATATTCAATTGGCTCAGCCGATTCAGCGGTCTGCTTACCAAACGCCAATGTTTCAGATCCTTCGAATGATAAATCCCGACACCGGGAAACCATTCGAAGGTAGAAACGGCAATATAATAGTCCTCCCCGCACCGGCAGATGCTCGGATCCGGATTGAAACCGGTCAGAATAGGATTTTTGATTTTTCCCATTTCGATCACCCCGATCGCCTTATTTTCTAAAGTTTTTCAATTGATGGGAAAGCACCTTTGTTTGGGAATAAATATTTTTATAGATTTCATACATTTCCTGATAAATTTTGACGTTTTCTTCAACAGGTTCATAGACTTTCTTCGTTTGCAAAAACTCTTTTGCGCATTCCTCCAGGCTTTCAAACCAGCCGCAACCATAGGCGGCCAGCATCGCCGCCCCCATTCCCGGCCCCTGCTCGCTGGACAATTTGATGATTTTGGCATTGAAAATATCCGCCTGGATTTGCAGCCATGTCTCATTTTTTGCACCGCCGCCGATGGAGACGACCGTATCGACCCTTTTCCCGCTTTTCCTGAAAATCTCAATGGATTCATTTAAGGAAAAGGTGATCCCTTCGATCACGGCCCGGATAAAATGTTCCCTGGTATGGGAGGAATCGATCCCGATGAAGCTGCCGCGAATCGCCGCATCCGCATGGGGCGTCCGCTCTCCGACGATATACGGCGCAAACAGCAGACCGTCGGATCCGGGAGGAACGCGGTCGATCCCTTTCAAGAAATCGTCAAAACTTTCTTTTTTCGCGAAGGCATCTTTAAACCAGCTCAAACTGTATCCTGCCGCCAGAGTCACACCCATGGTATAGTAAGCGTTCTCTTTTCCGTGGTAAAAATAATGGACCTTCCCTTGAAAATCTTTGTCCCCCCGTTCTTCATAGGATAGAACCACGCCGGATGTCCCGATGCTGCACAGCGTGCTTCCTTCCGACAATATTCCCGCGCCAATGGCGCCACAGGCATTGTCCGCTCCTCCGGCGAACACCTTGGTGGTTTCTTTCAGTCCGCATCTTTCGGCAAATTCTTTGGAAAGGGTGCCCACACACGCGTGGGGTTCGACCAGCGGCGGGCAGATCGAGGGATCAATCGAAAGCAGCCGGCATAATTCCTTGCTCCATTCTTTTTTTTCAAGATCCAACAACAAAGTTCCTGCCGCATCGGAATATTCCATATGGATTTTTCCCGTCATCCGGAAGCGCAAATAATCCTTGGGCAGCAGAAACACCTTCGCCCTTTGAAAAATTTCCGGTTCGTGCTGCCTGACCCATAAGATCTTCGGGAGGGTAAAGCCCTCCAAGGCAAGATTTTTGGTGATTTGAAGCAGTCTTTCTCTGCCCGCTATCTCATAAATTTGCCTGCATTGTTCCGTCGTCCGCGTATCATTCCATAAAATCGCGTTTCTTAACGGCCTGTGCCGTTCATCCAACAACACCAATCCGTGCATTTGCCCGGAAAAGCTGATCCCTTCGATGTCCGCGGGATCCCCGTTAAAACCGGCCGCCAATTCCGCCAAAGCCTCGGCCGTTTTTTCTACCCATTCTTCCGGATCTTGCTCGCTGTAACCGGATTTTTCCTGAATCAACGGGTAAGCCTTTGCGGCTTCCTTTACGACCTCGCCTTCCTGATTGACCAATAAAACCTTGACAGCGCTCGTTCCAAGATCAACGCCGATCACATATTTCATCTTTCCACTTCTCCTTTGCGGTTTCAGCAAAATCCCCCAAAGGCCGAACCCCGGCATTTTTTTGGAGTTCAGCCTTTATGGTTAATATGAATAAACTAAACTTCATTGCCCGGAAGCAGATTTGTTAGGGTCCGGCCTTTGTGCTGTACACGCAGTCCTTATTTTGCAAAAGCGGTCAATAAATATTGGTTGATCAGCGACCGCAATTCTTCCACTTTTCCCGATTCGTTTTTAATTTCCTTCATATCGAGCACATGGTTTTCCAGCGTATGAAAATCGGCTTTTCCTTCCACAATATCCCGCCCGATTCCTTCCTTGTAACTGCTGTACCGTTGTTCGATGAATTTATCCAGGACTTGATCTTCGATCAATTTATGGGCCACTTTCAAGCCGACGGCGAAACTGTCCATTCCGGAAATATGGGCGAGGAATAGATCTTCTGGTTCAAAAGATCCTCTCCGGACTTTCGCGTCAAAATTCAACCCGCCTTTGCCAAGTCCCCCGTTTTTGACGATTTCATACATGGCCAAAGTGGTGGCGTAAAGATCCGTCGGGAATTCATCCGTATCCCAGCCGAGCAAAAGATCGCCTTGGTTGGCGTCGACGGAACCGAGCTTGCCGTTGATCCGGGCGATCCTCAGCTCATGCTCGAAGGTATGTCCCGCCAATGTGGCGTGGTTTGCTTCAATATTGAATTTAAAGTAATCCTGCAGGCCGTATTTTTGCAAGAAGGCCAGACCGGTTGCCACATCGAAGTCATATTGGTGTTTCGTCGGTTCTTTCGGTTTCGGTTCAATTAAAAATTGCCCTTCAAAACCGATTTCTTTCGCATAATCGACGGCCATATGGAAGAAACGTGCCAAATTGTCCAGCTCGAAACCGACATCCGTGTTCAATATCGATTCATAACCTTCCCGGCCGCCCCAAAACACATAATTCTCGGCATTCAGGCGCTTGGCGATTTCCAGCCCTTTTTTCACTTTGGCCGCGGCATAGGCGAACACGTCCGCGTTGCAGGAAGTGGCGGCTCCATGGACGAACCTCGGATGGGAAAACATATTCGCCGTGTTCCAGAGCAATTTTACATGGCTCGTTTTCATGTATTCTTCGATCATGTCTACAATTTCGTCCAAATTCTTGTTGGTTTCCCTCAACGTATCGCCTTCCGGGGCGATGTCCACATCATGGAAACAAAAATAGGAAACGTTCAGTTTTTCAAAAAACTCGAACGCCGCCTCCACACGGGCTTTGGCCAGATCCATCCCCTTCAGGTGATTCCAAGGCCGAATCATGTTCCCGTGCCCAAAAGGATCGGTGCCGTCGTACGTAAACGTATGCCAATAGGCGACACTGAAGCGCAGCCAGTCTTTCATTTTTCTGTCCCCGATTTTTTCCTCCGGGTTGTAAAATTTAAAGGACAGCGGATTTTTGGAATCAGCCCCTTCATACTGGATTTTGGAAACGTTTTCGAAATACGCCATCATCCGTTCCTCCCCTTCAGTCAAGAACTTAACTTTACTGGATTTTATGTTAAAATTATAACATGAGAATCTTTGTTTGTCTATCGTATAAACAAAGATTCCGTTTTCTTAATCGCCCCGGTTTTGCCTCCCCTGTCCATTTATCTTAAGGAGCGAAAAGGAAGTGAAGGATGAATGTAAAGCTGGCAGGATGCGATCCGATCATTGAGCGGCATATCTTTTTTTAATGCCAATTTGGCAAATGACCGGTTTCCGCTGGAACAAAAAGGAAAATATACAAAATCTAATCAATATATTATATTAAAAATAAAAGCTAAAGAAGGAGCGCTCGTATGACGATACTTACCGGCAACCAGCAATTGGTCAAACAAATCAATAAAACCTTGGTACTGGAAACCATTTTAAACGAAGCGCCGATATCGCGGGCCGATATTGCCCAAAAAGTGGGATTGAATAAAGGAACCGTCTCCTCCCTCGTCAATGAGTTAATCGAAGAGCAGCTCATTTATGAATCCGGTCCCGGGAAATCAAGCGGGGGAAGAAGGCCGGTTATGCTTTTATTCAATGAGAAAGCCGGGTATTCCATTGGCATAGATTTGGGCGTCAATTACATTTTGGGAATATTGACGGACCTGAAAGGCCATATCGTTGCGGAAATCCAAAAGAAATTATCCGTCACCGGCGTTGAACAAGTGAAACAGATGATGATTGCCATCATTGAAGATTTAATCCAGTCCGCCGGTCAGAGCCATTACGGAATTATCGGCATCGGCATCGGGATCCCCGGCATGGTGAACAATGATGGGGAAATCTTGCTCGCGCCGAACCTGGGATGGAAGAATGTCCGCATGAAGGAAGAGATCGAAAACCGCTTCCAAGTTCCGGTCATCATCGAAAACGAAGCCAACGCGGGGGCTTACGGGGAAAAGCTGTACGGCGCAGGAAAGGAATTTGACAATATTTTATATGTCAGCGCCGGGATCGGGATCGGCGTCGGGGTGATCCTGGACGGCCAATTGTTCACAGGCTCCGGCGGATTTTCAGGGGAAATGGGGCATACCATCATTATCGTTAACGGAAAGGAATGCTCCTGCGGAAGCCGAGGCTGTTGGGAACAATACGCTTCGGAAAAAGCTTTGCTGGAAGAGGCCAAAAACATCCCCATTCCATACGCCGACAAGGATTCCATCTCGATTGAATTGTTGGTTGAACTGGCGAAGGAAGGAAACGAAGAAGTCATCAACCTGTTCAAAAAAATCGGCGCGTATTTGGGTGTGGGCATCAACAATATGATCAATACGTTCAACCCGGAACAAATCATCATCGGAAACCGACTGGCCATGGCAAAAGACTGGCTGGAAGAATCCATTACCCATTTTGTGAAAAGCCACACCATTCCCTTTCATCAACAAGATTTATCCATCACCTTTTCCCAATTAACCACCCATTCGACGGCCGTCGGCGTGTGCGCCTTGTCGATCGAGAATTTTTTGAAGACGAGCGTTAAATGATTTCGTTTAGCCGAAAAGAAACCGCTCCAGATTTAGAGTCAATCCCTTTCCGGAACGGCAAAACCTTAAAGGGGCCCAAAGCCTTGCTCCACAGGAAGCCCCGGGCGAAAAAACGCCCGGGGTTTTTGCGTGGTTTCGGGCTTTTGGGCGGAACAACCCTCTACAGGATTTGAACGATTTCTTCATCGAATACGCAAACGGTCTTTGGGAAAGCCAGCCGGAAAACATTCGTCCGATTGAACGGGGGATTGGAGCGGACCCCCCTATCCCTCCCCCATGTTCTTCAATCGAGCAGCGCCAGGACTTCGTGAATTTTTTGCTCCGCTTCCCGTTCGCCAGCTTCCATGCAGTCGCGGATTTTTCCTATGTCAAAGGCCAAAATATGCCCGACTTCCGGGCGAAAAACGACGTTCGCATATTTGAGATTGGCCCGGCGCTGTTCGGTCATCATGATCATATAGGAACGGTAGATCACATCAAAAATATTCCGGGGAGCATGCTCTTCATGCTCCCTTTCGACATCCACCGCAATCACGATATCCATTCCCGCCTCACGCGCGAGATCGGCCGGGAGGTTATTTAACAGCCCCCCATCCACCAATACTTTGTCTTGATAATAAACGGGGGAGAAAATTCCGGGAACCGATGTGGTCGCCCGAATGGCCAAACTGAGGTTCCCTTTGTCAAAAACAAACCGTTCTCCCTTTATCAAATCGACCGCCACGGTCCGAAAAGGAATCTGCAGATCCTCTATCCGAATATCGCCGAGCCCTTTTTGACTTAAAAAATCAATAAGCAAACGGTAGATTTTGTTCCCCCTGAAAATTCCGGATTTTAGAATTCCAAGGTCTACCATCCGATAGGACGGCGTGTTCAAAATAAAGGCTTCAATTTCTTCGATGTCGATACCGGCGGCAACTAACCCTCCGATGGCGCCGCCCATGCTGGTGCCTGCAATAAAATGGATCGGGATTTGATATTTTTTCAGCACTTTTAACACGCCGATGTGCGCCAGCCCCCGGACCGCCCCTCCCCCCAAGGCTAATCCTATTTTCATGGCGAAAATCTGTCCTCCGCTAAAGATGTGCTTCTGTTATGAAAATGATGTGCTTCCGTTGTCGAAATGTCAACCCTGACGCAGTTAAAAGAGACCGGCCGACAGCTTTTCGATTTTTTCAGAAAAAGAAATATCAGGCAAACTGACGCAATTGATCTTCGTCTTGAATATTCCAAACAGGGCGGGGATTATGAGCACAAGGGAGAGAACGATGATGAAAACTTTGCTTTTGACGACTAATTTTCCAAAAAGGGCAAGCAAATCGATCACCTGCCTGGGCAATTGATGGACGGTTAGAGAAGTGGCGCAAAGGATTAAAAACCTTATTTTCTTCGAAAGACGTTTTTGAAGGATTTCAGGATCCCCTTAAAGAAATCGAGAAGACTTTTCATCATCGCCATCACCTCCTTTTTTGTTTATTTGAGTTCATCCGTTCTTTCTAATTCGACAAAAAACACAAATAACCCAAAATACCAAAAAACTAACGAAAAAAAATGAAGGTTTCCCCGACCGGGTCATGCCAGCGCTTCATGAAGAAAATCGGAAAGAATTTCTTTCTCGCGATGGGAAAGGTCGGCAATGGATTTCAAATACCGTCCCACCAAATTTGTCACTTCCACGCCAAGTTCGTGATTCATGGTTTGAATAATGCTGCCGAGGACCGTCCCGACAAACATCGTCAGCCGCATATCCTTTGTCGGCGCGTTTTGGACGAGATTTTTGATCAGCACCTCGGTCCTTCCGCCAAGCTTGCGGAGATAAACAAGGAGAAGGCCGATGATGTATGCGCAGAAATCCATCCGAATATGTGCTTTCGGAATCTCCTCCAGCACCTTTTGAATGGCCGTGCTGGGGCTGGAGCTTTTTAAACTGTTCAAAAGCTCAAGGATCTTCGTTTTTGTATGAAGCCAGTCGTCCGGATCGATTTCTTCCGAACGTTCTTGCTCGAACAGGCTCGAAGCTTTGGCCGTCGGCAGAAAAACGATCTGGGAACGTCCCGCCTCGCCGGGATTCACAGTGTAATCGCGGATCAGATAACCAAGTTTTTCAAGCTCTTTCAAGATGTCGTAGGCCGTCCATTTGCTTACGCCGATATATTTTGCCAAAGTTTCATAATGAACCGGAACATTTGTTTTTTGATACAAGTCGACCAGCTTCCGAAGAAATTGTTTCCGCCGTTCGGTCAAAATCACGTCTCTTCCACATCCCAAAAAACCAAAATTTTGTTTTCAAGTATAGCCCCATTCCAGGCTTTTGTCAAATGTTTGAAACCGGCCCTTCAGCCGCTCTTCCTTTTGCGGGATTTCCGGTTAAACGGAATCGGCCGAAGGGTTGTCGAAAGGATGAAGAAAACAGCAAAGCTTCCTATCCAAAATGAGAAAGAGGACGCCCCATGGCAAAAACGGCCGCATGGGGCATCCCCTTATCCCATACTATTCAACTTTTTAAAAACTGCTTCCCCTTACCACTAATTCGGTGGCGATGAAGATTTTCTTCGGGATTTTTCTGCCTTGAATTTGTTCCAGCAAGGCGTCCACCGCCGTTTCGCCCATCAATTCGGTGTGCACTTTTAAAGTGGTCAGCGGCGGGAAAATATATTTCGACACACTGATGTCGTTGATGCCGATCACATTGACCCGGCCGGGGACATCGATGTTCTCCTCCAAAAGCGCCCGAAGGGCGCCGATGGCGATCGAATCGTTGCCCGCAAAGAAGGCCGTCGGGAGATCTTCCCCGTGCTGGGCGATCGCCTGTTTCATCAGCTCGTACCCGTCGTTTACTTTAAATCTTCCGTAGTACATGACGGAAGGGTCGAGCAACCCCTTTTCTTTCATATACCTGATGAAGGTTTTTTCGCGAAGGTCGGTGATTTCCCCGGATTCGTCTTTAAAGGTTTCCCGGCCGCCGATGTAGCCGATCCTTTTATGGCCTTTTTCCAGGAAATAATCGATGATTTTCATCGTCGCCTTTTCAAAATCGATCACGATCGAATCGTAGGAATCATCATCCGGGCTGCAGTCGACAAAAACGATGTTCTCAGAAAGCTCCTTCAGCTTCTTCGCCTGGCCGGGGCTGAATTTGCCGACGGCGATCAATCCGTGGACATCGTCAAAATTGGCGGATTTCATATCCTGGTAAAAATATTTGACGGTATCAATATTCAGCTGTTTGCAGCGGTTTTCAATCCCCAGGCGGATCGACAAATAATACAAATCTTCCAGCTCTTCATTTTCCGTATACCAGCTGACGACGGCGACTTTGTAATGATTCGTCTTCTTCACCGAACGTTTTTTATAGGAAAGCTCTTCGGCCGCCTCAAAAATCTTCTTCCGGGTTTCATCGGTGACGGATAAAGTCGGGTCGAAGTTCAATACCCTGGACACCGTCGCGATGGAAACCCCGGCCCTTTCGGCAATATCTTTAATCGTTGCCATTTCGATCCCTCATTTCATTTCCGAACGCTCAAGACTAGGCCGAAAAACGCCGGCCAAAGTGGAACGCCTATTCCGTCGAAAACGTGTACGTGGTCAGCGCCTCGTACCGGCCGTCCGGTTCCAGGACAACCGGCGGAAAATCGCTGTGGTGGACGGCATCGGGAAGCCCTTGGGTCTCAAGGCAAATCCCCAAATATTTTCTCGACGGGACGCCGCCTTGAATGGCAAAATCTTCTCCCAACGCATTGCTGGTGTAAACGACGACGCACGGTTGATTCGTTTCAACGGTCAATTTCCTGCCGCTTTCCCGGTGGCGCAAGACGATCTCTTGATTCAGATTTTCCGACAGGAGAAACGGATGATCATACCCGTTCCCGGCCAAAAGATTTTGCGGATGGCGGGATACGGTCCCGTCAAAAATTTTCCTTCCCTTCCGGAAATCAAAGGGGGTGCCTTCCACCTCCAGCTTTTTCCCCGTCGGAAGTAGTTCCTCGTCCAATTCCAAAAACCGGTCGCTTTTTAATGTCAATTCATGATCCAAGATAAGATCTTTCCCGTTTCCGGACAAATTAAAATAACTGTGGTTGGTCAAATTGACGATCGTTTTTTTGTCCGTTTTTGCGGTGATTTTTTGGATCCAGCGGTTTTCGTTGGTCAGCCAATAGACAGCGCGGACTTGCAAATTTCCCGGATACCCTTCCTCTCCGTCTTTGCTCAAATAGGTAAATTCGACGCCGACCGCGTCCTTTTCTTCGACCGGTTTCGCCTCCCAAATCCGTTCATGGAAGCCCCTGATTCCGCCGTGCAAATGGTTGTTCCCCTCATTGGCGGGGAGTGTATAGGTCTTGCCGTCCAACGCGAATTCCGCCCCCCGGATCCTTCCGGCAATCCGGCCGATAATGGCCCCGAAATAGGTTTTACGGCGGAGGTAATCTTCCACCCGGTCAAAGCCCAGCACGACATTTTCCAAATTTCCGTCCCTATCCGGCGCCAAAATTTCCGTCACCGTGCATCCGAGGTTTAAACAGGTGAGCCTCATGCCGCGGTCGTTCTCCAACGTATAAGCATAGACGGGTTCATGACCGACTTCTCCGAATTTTTGCTTTGTAATCTTCATCCCTTTTCCTTCCTTTCGATAGGGTTTCCCGAAAATCTCCGTTTCTTCCCGTTCCGTCGGCAAAAGATCCCCGCATCCGAAAAAGTTCCCGCCTGGCCATCGATGCCGCCAAGCCGCCGGCCGGCGAAGGGAAACGTTAACGCGCCTCCAGGCCGGCTTGACCTCCAGAAACCGGGGGACAGGTGATGGATGAGCGAAATGACAATTTTCACGACAGATGACGGCAAACGGGGCTCCGCCGCATGACAAAAACCGCCTTCGGACCGAAAACAGGGCTTCCTTCCTCATTTCCTTCCATATTAATGAATCGGCAAAAAAATCCGGATGTTTTTCCCCGAAGCATGGTGCGCCGGGAATGCCGAAGGGAAAGCCAAGAACCGCAGCCGCCGGGAACGTCGGAAAAAATCATTTGGCCCGGCCGGCTTGGCCAATTTTCCCCAATTCTTCCTCCCGATTTTGGCGAAATTTTTTCTATTTTATCCGGCCGGCTTGGCCCATTCTTCCCGGACCGCTCCGCCCGCCGCCTTATTCATTCAAATGGTCGATAAAGCGCCGGAACGCCCGTTTCCCCTTTTCATCCCGCTTAAACACGCCGGAATCGGAGAGGACGCGGATAAATTTGTTCCCGACTTCAAGTTTTACAATTTTTTCCGCATCCGCGGCAGAAACCGCCGTGCCGTATTTCCGTTTTAATTCTTCCGCCCAGGGCAGATGGTATTCCTTGATTTCGTTCGGTTCGCCCAACAAATATTTCTCCACTTCCTTCAGTTCACCTGCCAGCCTTCCCGGCAGCACGGCCAATCCCATGACCTCGATCAAGCCGATATTTTCTTTTTTGATGTGGTGCACGTCCGCGTGCGGGTGAAAGATCCCAAGCGGATGCTCATCGCTCGTCCGGTTGTTCCGGAGAACCAAATCCATTTCATAGCGCCCGTCCCGGATTCTGGCGATCGGCGTGATCGTGTTATGCGGGACATCCCCGGTAAAGGCCAGCACGTCCGCTTCCGGATCGCTGTATTCTTTCCACCTCTTTAGGATATAATCGGACAGCTCGACAAGATCCTCTTTCCGGTCGGCCCGGAGCCGGATGACGGACATCGGCCACTTGATGACGGCGCACTCCACCCGGGGAAAATGTTTGACGGTGAAGGAAAAATCCGCTCCTGCGGTCTCCATCGGAAAAACATGGCGGCCGCCCTGATAATGATCATGGGACAAGATCGAGCCGCCAACGATCGGCAAATCCGCGTTGGATCCGAGGAAATAATGGGGAAACCTTTCAACAAAAGCCAACAATCTTTTGAAAGTTTCCCGGGAAATTTTCATGTTTCGATGTTCCCGCGACAATAGGATGCAGTGTTCATTGTAATAAACGTACGGAGAATACTGGAGATACCAAATTTCGTTTTCGATGGGGATCCGGATCATCCGGTGGTTGGATCTGGCGGGGAAACCGACCCGCCCCGCATATCCTTCGTTTTCGACGCAGAGGACGCACTTCGGATACCCGACGGAAGGGGCCGTTCTTTCTTTGGCAATCTGTTTCGGATCCTTTTCCGGCTTCGACAGGTTGATGGTAATATCCAGCGTCCCGAATTCCGTCGGCACCTGATAACGGATATTCTTCTTGATCCGGCTCATTTGAATGTAATTGCTGTTTTTGCTCAGTTCATAAAAATACCGGGTCGCCTTTTCCGGCGATTCTTCGTATTTTTGGTAAAATTTCCGGTTGATTTCCGACGGTCTGCCGACAAAAGCATCCATGATTTTTGCCGCGAAGATTTCTTTGGCATCGAAAAAATCTTCGATGATTCCTTTCCGGCATGCGTATCGGACAATTTCCTCCAACAAAAAGGGGATGATCAGATCCGGATCGCCGGGGAGATCTTTTTCCGGACGGCAAGCGGCATCCGGCGCCGACGTTTCGGGACGAAAATCCTCCAAATGAAGGAGATCCAAAACCCGGTTCCTGGCGTAGATCTCATCCGCTTCATCCAACAATCCCCGTTTTAAACATTCGTGAATCAATCGCTGGATCGTTTGCTCGATGTTCATCTTGACACCTTCATTCCCGATAGCCGTCCGGATGGGTGGAATGCCAGCGCCAAGCGTCTTGAATGATTCGCTCGATATTTGTCCTTGTCGGATTCCAGCCGAGTACTTTTTTGGCCTTTTCCGACGAGGCGATGAGCACGCTCGGGTCGCCCGGCCGACGTTTCCCGATTTTTGCCGGGATTTCCCTTCCGGTGACGGCCCTTGCCATATCGATCATTTCTTTGACGGAAAAGCCTCGGCTGCTTCCGAGGTTGAACACATCGCTTTTTCCGCCCTTTTGCAAGTACTTGAGCGCCAAAATATGGGCGTCAATGAGGTCTTCGACATGGACATAATCGCGGATGCATGTCCCGTCCTTCGTCGGGTAGTCGTCCCCAAAAATGGTAATATGCTCCCGCTTGCCGAGGGCGGTTTCCAAAATAATCGGAATCAAATGGGTTTCCGGGCGGTGATCTTCGCCGATTTCCCCGGTCGATCTTGCCCCGGCCACATTGAAGTAGCGGAGGGAAACATATTTCAAGCCGTGGGCCTGTTCACACCATTTCATCATTTTTTCCATGGCCAGCTTCGTTTCCCCGTAGGTATTGGTCGGAACGGTCGGCATATCTTCCGTAATCGGCACCTTTTCCGGCTCCCCGTAAACGGCCGCGGTGGAAGAAAACACGATCCGTTTGACCCCCGCCCCGATCATCGTCTCGAGCAAGACTTGCGTGCCGTACACGTTGTTATCGTAATAGGCCAGCGGGATCTTCATCGACTCGCCGACAAGGGAGTTGGCGGCAAAATGGATGACCCCTTCAATATCTTCCTTTTTAAAAACATCCTTTAAAAAGTCCCGGTCCCGGATATCTCCTTGATATAATTTTGCTTTCGGATGAACGGCCTGTCTGTGGCCCGTTTGGAAGTTGTCGACCACAACCACATCGTAGCCTTCGTCGATCAGCTGATAAACGCAATGGGAACCGATGTATCCGGCTCCGCCTAAGACCAGGATGCTCAAATGGATCACCTTTCCTTTCTGTCGCATGTGGAAAAAAGGGGATAAAGTCCAAGAATTTGTGAAAGATGCGGGCGCAAAGCTGTTCCATCTCCGGGTGGCCGTGTTTCCTCGGCCGGGAGGAGGGTTTTGCACAAACAGGAGGACTTGGCCGAAAAAGAGGGGAAGGATTTTCCCCTCGGCAAAAATTCAAACCAGATCAAATTCTCCGGCGGCCAATTCCTTCGCTCCATCCCCTATGGTAACATGATAGAAAGCGGCTTCATAGCCGATTTTTTCCTTGTAGATCCGGCCGACGTTTTCGATGAAGCGCGGGATTTGTTCCGTTTCAACGATGGCGATGGCGCATCCGCCGAATCCCGCTCCGGTCATGCGCGCCCCCAAAACCCCTTCCTGCTCCCAGGCCGCTTCCACAATCGCATCCAATTCCGGGCCGGTCACTTCATAGTCATCCCGCAAGGAAATATGGGATTCGTTCATCAACCGGCCGAATAATTGCAAATCGTTCCTTTTTAAGGCCTCCGCCGCCCGGATCGTCCTTGCGTTTTCATAAACCGCGTGCTTCGCCCGCCTGCGGACGACCGGATCCGTCAGATTGGGGCTCAGGTCTTCAAACTGTTCGGGAGTCAAATCCCCCAAACTTTGAATGGCGGCGTGCCGCTGCAAAATTTGCAAGGCCGTGTCGCACTCTTTCCGCCGCTCATTATACTTCGAGCCCGCCAGTTCCCTCCGCTTGTTCGTGTTCATGATCACGATCCGATAGCCGTCCAAGCGGATGGGATAATATTCGTATTTCAAGGTGTTGCAATCCAACAGAATGGCCGTATCCTTTTTTCCCATGCCGACGGCGAACTGGTCCATGATCCCGCTGTTTACGCCGATAAACTCGTTTTCCACTTTCTTTCCGATCTTTACCAATTCCAGCCGATCCACCGAGAGGCCGAACAATTTTTCCAGCATGACCCCCGTCGCCATCTCAATCGATGCGGAAGAAGAAAGCCCCGCCCCGTTCGGGATGTTTCCATAAAACAGGACGTCCGCGCCGCCATCGATCGGATGGCCCGCATCGGCCAGCATCTTTACCATGCCCTTCGGATAATTGGCCCAGTCATGTTCTTTCTTGTACGCCAAATCGTCCAAATCGAACGTGATGATCCCCCGTTCGGGAAAGTTCGCGGAGTACATGCGAAACACCCGGTCGTTCCTTTTCCGAGCCAGGGCGTACGTACCGAAGGTGATCGCGCAAGGAAACACGTATCCGCCGTTATAGTCGGTATGCTCCCCGATCAGATTGATCCGGCCGGGGGCGAAAAACAAGCGGAAGTGATCGGCGGCAAAGGTTTCTTTGAATAAACGTGAGAGTTGTTCCACATTCATCGTTCCTGCTCCTTTAATCAATATTCCTAAGTTAAGAGTAAAATAAACTTATCATTTTATCAATATTTTAGTTAACTTTTACTAAAATTATAGCTTCAGCCGTTCAAAAAATGTTAACATTTAAAATTTTTCTCCCCTGACAAAAAGGGTGTCTTACTGCCAGACACCCTATCAATCGATCCCGAAAATGCCGTCTTATTTATCATCATGTGATGCCGCGATACGGCCTATTTAAGATTTTTGACCGGATAATCTTTTTGCCTTCAGGAATAAAAGGGCACCCGTGAATAAGACCACCGCTCCCGCCAATAATATTTGAAAATGGCTGGTTCCGGTGTCCGGAAGTTTCCGAGCCGGGTCGTTGCTTTCCGCTTCAGGATGATGTCCCCTTGCGAATTTATCAGGCACTAAAATTCCCTGTTCCTCTTTTTCATCCTTTGCATTTTCCTGTTGGCCGTTTCCCGTTCCTCCATGATTCCCGGTCTCTCCCTGTCCGCCTTTTTCCCCGTCCGGCGTATAATCCCCGACCCGATATAAATAGAAGTCGTCCAAAGTTCCCCAGGCGCCGGCTCCGGCTTTAATGCTCGCCCCGATTGTAACCGTACCGTCCAAAACAAGGATCCCTTTAATTTCCGGATTCACCCAATTTGCCCAACCGTTGACGGAAGTCCCCGTTTTGTATAATTTTTCGCCCGTATCGGCAAAAATGTACATTTCTGCGTCTTTCGCGTCTCCACCTTGCAGGAATAAATTGAAGTTATAATAACCCGGCTCCAATCCGGTAATCGTCTGTTCCACCATAAAATCCACCGCTTGGTCTGAATAAAAATGCAAAGAGTAATTCCCCGTCTTTGCATCGGAAGCCTTGTTCAAAAAATCGGTATGGGGAGAGGTGCCGTTTCTGTATGTGATTTTCCACATACTTCTGTCTTCTTCTTCAAAACTCGGATTCAAAACATAATTTTTCGGTTTAATTTCCAGGTACATGGTAACGTTATAAATTCCCAAGACTTTCCCCCGTATCTCATATCGGCCAATGCCTTTCCGGACCGCATCTTCAATCGCCGCTTCGTCCCATGCGACGGTTTCCGACTTTTCCGTACCGTCATTGTAAACCACTGATACTTTTTCGGGGACAGGAATTTTTTCCCCTTCATAAACACTTAAATAAATGTTTTTTATTTCATCAATTTTCAAAGGGGCTACTGCTCCGGTATCCACATATTTGAAAACATTCAAGGAAGGTAACGGATGGCCGTGAAAATCAAACAACGCCTGATTATCAACCGCGCTTCCCCCGTACCATTTGCCCGCGTCTTCAGGATCATACTCGGCAGCAAAACGGGTGGCCCAACCCGACCCATATTTCTCCCAGATTTCTTTATTTTTCTCCAAATTTTCCGGAGGACCTACCGGTATCCAAGCGGGTTCCCAATAAAACACGCCGATCCCTGCTTCGCCCACCTGCACAACCGCATCGATCACATCTCTTATCGCATGTGCTTGTCCCTGAACGGTGACCGGATAGTTTAATGTTTGACCGGATTTTGGAGCGGTGTTTTCATGGCCGTCTCCGTCCTCGTACGTGTAGACATAGGATGTCTCCGCAACCATCACTTTTTTCCCGTACGTGTCCGCCACATGTTTTAATACGGCCGTCAAATTCTCCAGCGAACCGTGCCAATACGGGTAATAGGAGCTTGCAAAAACATCATAATCCACATGGTTTTTATTCAATGTTTCCGCAATCGTTTCGTATCCGCCGGGAACCTCGGGGTTGGTAAAATGCAAAACGACGAGGATATCCTTGCTGACGTCCCGGACGGCTTTGCTTCCTTGATTAAACAATTCGCAGATCTTTGGCCATTCTTTTTCCCCCGCAAGACCTCCGTTCGTTTCATTGCCGATTTGAACCATTCCGACGTCAACGCCCGCATTCCTTAAAGCTTGCAGACTTTCTTTTGTATATTCATATAAAGCTTCTTTCTTTTCTTCAAAAGTTAAATTTGACCAGGCTTTTGGCGCTTTTTGTTTGGCCGGATCCGCCCAAAAATCCGAGTAATGGAAATCCACCAAAACCTTCATCCCGTTTGCGGTCGCTCTTTGCCCGATTTTGATCGCTTTTGTGAGATCATTATTTCCTCCGCCGTAGCCTCTTCCCGAGGAATCATAAGGGTCGTTCCAGACCCGTACACGGACATAATTGATCCCGGCCTCTGCCAATGTTTGAAAAATATCCTGTTCTTCTCCCTTGAAGTTATAAAATTTTACCCCGCTCTCTTCCAACGCGATGATGCTGGAAACATCCGCTCCTTTAATAAAATTTTTACTAATGCCGTCCACTCGCTCCACAAATAGATCAGCCTGTACAGGTTCCGGGACTTTCACCAACCGAAAATGATCGATGTATCCCCAAGCGTTCGGCTTACCGGAAACAGCGGCACCCACAGTAATATTCTGTTGGTCCTCCTTCCATTCAAACTTCAACTTAATCGTCTCCCATTGGTTATAGCCTTTGGTAACGGCAGCATTGGTTATACTTTCCCCCGCAAAGAGGGCCACTTCACCCGCTTCATCGCCCGTCCCGCCCATGATCCTCACCGACAGTTCATAATATCCTGCCGGAAGTTTATCGATCGTTTGCTTGATGGTAAAAGATCCCGTCCCTTCGGCCGAATCCTTGACCCAATACTTGAGAGCGAAATTCCCTTCATCCGGTTCGATATACGGATCGTTTCCGTAGGGAAAGTGTCGGATATCTAAAAAATCCCAATTATCTGTTTCAATTTGCCAAGAATGATCTTCCCAAAAATCCGTTTCAAACCCGCCGTTTTTTAAATAACTGTCTTCGGTTTGATCCAATATCCCTGCCGCATTTACAAAACCGTTTGGCTGTAAACTGTTGAAAAACAGCAAAACAACGGAGGCCATAATGACGTTTATTTTTTTGATGTTTAAACGTTTCCTTTCCATCTCGCACCCCCACCTAAGCTATAGGAAGGTGGTCCCGCAACCGGGTTTGAATTATCTCGATGAAAGGGACCGTTCCGCAATTTTCACCTCGTATTTTTCCAAAACCGTTTCACCGTAAAGGGTTTCGCCGGTAAGCAGATCTTTCAATTCGGTTTCAAATGCGACCGGCTGTTTTTCTTCCGTAAAATTCATCACAAACACATATTCATGGGCCTCATCCCTGCGGACTTGCACCGAAACCCCTTTGCCGTGCCTCACCGTTACGGGCGGTTTAATCCCCAATTCCTCCGTTAAATTGCCATAAAAAGCTTGATGAAAAGCCGCTTCCAGGCGCGCTCCCAGAAAATAAGCCTTTCCTTTTCCGAAGGGATGGACGGTGATTGCCGGCGTATGGGCGTAAAAATCTTCCAAATATTCCCCTAAAACTGCCGCGCTTCGATTTTCGATGACCGTCGCATAATCTTTTACGACAAAAGTTTTATTTTCATAGGTTACGGAGTTTTTATCCTTCGGGTAATAGGTGTCGATCTCAAGGGGAGTGATCCCGAAAACTTCCTGAAGTTCCTTCGGCCATCCGCCCAGGTAGACCAAGTCGTTTTCGTCGACGAGGCCGCTCAAATAAGTCATGACCAAAGTACCGCCATTTTTCACATATTCCTTTAGTTTTCCGAGGGTTTCCCCGCTTGCCAGATAAAGCATCGGGGCGATTAACAGCTTGTATCGGGAAAAATCCTTTTCTTTTGTAATTACATCCACCGGGATGTCCCGTTCCCAGAAAAACCGGTAATGTTCCTGGAGGGTTTGCGGATATCGCTTCGTCTCCATGGCGAAACCTTGCGCGTCATTCAAGGCCCAATTATTCTCCCAATCATATAAAATTCCGACTTCCGATTGACGGTTTGAACCGGTAATTTTTCCTATTTTCTCCAGTATCTCACCCAACTTGGCCACTTCTTTGAACACCCGGTTATCGCTGCGGTTATCATGATCGACGACGGCACCGTGAAATTTTTCCGCGGATCCCCTGGATTTTCTCCATTGGAAATACATGACGCTGTCCGAACCGTGGGCGATCATCTGCAGCGAGGAAAGAATATGCATCCCCGGCCGTTTCGCCTTATTGACGTTTTGCCAGTTTACGCCGCTCGGCGTCGATTCCATCAATATGAACGGCTGCTGTTTTAAACTGCGGTATAGGTCATTAATGAACCCCACTTTCATGGCCAGATCCGCAGTGGTTTCCCAATCGTTGTGCCAGGCGGGATAAGCGTCCCAGCTGACCACGTCCACATGTTTGGCGAATTTGCTGTAATCCAGTCCCTGGAAGGGGATCAAATCATAGGTATCGGCCATAAAATTGGTCGTAATCGGTATGTGGGGCGTGATTTCCCTTAACGGCACGATCTCATTTTCAAAGAAGGAAATGGTTTGATCGGTGACAAATCGTTTCCAGTCCAGTTTCAGGCCGTGAATGCTGTTTTCCCCGATCGGGGACGGCGACTCGATCTGGGACCAGTCGGTGTAAGTATGGCTCCAGAAAGCGGTCCACCATGCATCGTTCAACGCCTTCAAGTCATTGTTATATTTTTTCTTCAACCATTCCCGAAATGCGTTTTGGCAGTTTTCGCAATGGCATTCCCCGCTGTATTCGTTGGAAACATGCCACATCAACAAGGCGGGATGCTTCCCGTATCTTTCCGCCAGCAGGCGGTTGATGTTTTGCGTCTTTTCCCGGTAGATTTTTGAAGTGAAACAGTGGTTGTGCCTTCCTCCGTGCAATTGCTTCATCCTGTATTCATTGACCCGCAAAATTTCCGGATATCTTTGCGACATCCATGCCGGGCGGGCGCCGCTGGGCGTCGCCAAAATGATTCTCCCGCCGTTTTTGTAAATATTGTCGAAAATCTCATCCAGCCATTCGAAGTTGTATACCCCTTCTTCCGGCTCCAGCATGCTCCAGGAAAAAATCCCGACGGAAAAGGTATTGGTGCGGGTCATCTTCATGAACTTCAAATCATCGGCCAAAATATCTTTCCTGTCCAGCCACTGGTCCGGATTGTAATCGCCACCGTGCAAGAAATATTTGGCGTCTGTCACGTATGTTTTCCTTACCATCCTGCAGTCTCCTTTTTGCAAAAATGATTTTGTCGGTTATTCGTAACGCCTGAGACAAAAAATGATTTATCTCTCTTTCGTTCCACCCGAGGTCAAAATTGAAGGGTTATCCCTTCGTTCCGCCTGAGGTCAGACCGGATACGAAATTCTTTTGCAACATGAGAAAGACGATTGCCACCGGTATGCTGATCAAGATCGCCCCAGCGGCGAAGGTTGTGTAACTGGCGCCCATCACTTGGTTGACCAGGTTATACAGCCCGATCGGCAGCGTGTAAGATTCCGGCGTCCGCAATATCGCCGAAGACAGCACAAAATCTCCGAGCGGCCCGGTAAATCCGTTCATCGCCACAACGGCGATCATCGGCTTGGACAGCGGAACCAATATGCGGAAAAAGATTTTCGTGTGACTGGCGCCGTCGATTCGCGCGCTTTCATCCAAATCGACGGGAATCGAATCTAAATATCCTTTCATGAGATAGGTATTCATCGGAATCAGCCCGCCGATGTACAAGAAGATCAGCAGCCAATGGCTGTTCATCATTCCCAGCATTTGTGCCAGCACAAACAGGGCAACCAATGCGGAGAACTGGGGAACCATTTGCAATAGCAGAAACAAAGTCAGTCCGTTCTTTCTCCCTTTAAAACGGAATCTGGAAAAGGCATAGGCGGAAAAGGATACCGTGATCACGCTGCCAATCATGGTAAAAAAGCTGATTTTCATCGAGTTGATAAACCATTGTACGTATTGCAGGCTTTCTTTTCCTTCAAACAACTCTTTATAGTGGTCCAGCGTAGGATTTTTCGGAATGATGGATGTGCTGACCAGGCTGTTGCCCGGATTAAAACTGGCACCGACCGTCCAAAGCAGCGGATAAATGATGATAACCATCATGAAACCCAAGATGAGATAGGAGATAAGAAGGCGAATGAATTTCCTTTTTTTCATATCGAGCCGCATCCCTACACCCCCTCTTTAAACGACCGGGATTTTCGGAAAAACCATAAGGAAATGAGGATGACGAAGGTGGAAAGCAAAATCGTTAAGGCAGCCGCCAAGGAATATTGGCTGGATTGCATCGTCAGCTTATAAATCCAGGAAACCAGTATATCGGTGCCTCCCGCCGTGGAACCGGGCACCGCAGGACCGCCGCCGTTAAATAAGTAAATGATGTTAAAGTTGTTAAAATTGAATGTAAATTGGGTGATAATGATCGGCGCGATGGAAATTAAAATCAACGGAAGCGTAATGTATCTGAATTTCGAAAACACCGAGGCCCCGTCGATGGTCGCCGCCTCGTACAGATCGTTCGGAATCGATTGCAGAACGCCTGTGGTTACCAAAAATACATACGGAAAGCCAAGCCAACCTTGCATAAGGATCAAAGCGAGCTTGGTCCATTGGGCATTCGTCATCCACGGAATGGGATCAATGCCAAAAAAGGCCAGGATCTGATTGTTAATCGCTCCGAAGCTGTCGTTAAACAGTCCGGAAAAAATCAAAATCGTCACAAATCCGGGCACGGCCCATGGCAAAATGAGAACGGTTCGGATCAAACCCTTGAATTTGAGATCCTTTTGATGGACGATGACCGCCATCAGGATTCCCAGGCTGACTTGCAAAGTGGAAGCAACAACGGTCCAAACGATCGTCCAGCCCAGGACGTCAAAAAATGTCGACCGCCAAATGTCCACCGTAAAAATCTTTTTAAACGTATCCAAGCCGACCCAATCGACCAATTTCGCGGGCGGAGAATGATACAGATCATAATTGGTAAATGCCAAGGCGATGCTGAATAAGATCGGGAAGATCACCGCAAAAATCAGGATGAACAAGGAAGGTCCGGTCAACAGATAGGGGTAACCTTGTTCGATCAAATTGTGATATTCTTCCCTTAAAGAACCGACCGGCTTATTTTCATCCCTTAATTTCCCGACTCTGTAGGCATCACGCAGGTTGAAATAATAAATGAGGAGCCCTAACCCGGTTACGATGAGGGCGATGATTCCTTCCGCCAGCAAAAAAATCGAGTTGTCCCGCGGCACTTCCGTACCCAAAGTGACAATTCCCCAAAAACCCATGTTCAATAAATCGTAAAATGCCGAGAAAAAGGCGATGGTTAAAATAAAAAAAACCGCTCCTTTGATCCACTGCCTGTTATAAAATTGGCCCAGCCCGGGAATGAGCGACAAAAGCAGGGCGATTTTCCTGTGGGGCATTCGTCTTCACCTCTTGAACGATCAGGATATGAATATGGAAAGACAGGAATGGTGCCGACTATTGCCTTTTAATAGTTGACACCATCCCCTCAAAAACCCGTTTATTTTTTCCCGTGATTGGCTTTAATTTGATTTTTGATCGTTTGCACCGCCTGATCCAAAGCTTTCTTCGCATCCGCTTTTCCTGTTACAATCGTCTGCAAAGCGGAATCAATCGGAGTCCAAACCTCATTCATTTCCGGGATATTCGGGGTTAATTCGGAAAACTGGGATTGTTGCGCGACGGCCCGGGCCCCTTCATTTTGGGTGATTGCCGGATCTTCGGCCAACGCTTTTACGGCAGGCACTTCTTTCGTAATTTCATACCGTTTCTTTGAATTTTCGGCATTGGCCAAGAAAATCACGAGTTTTTCCGCGAGTTCAGGATTCTTGGAATAGGCGCTTACGTTGTAGCTTTTTACCCCCAGAAAAGAACTCATGTTTTTCCCCGGAGTGACTTCAGGCAATTTGGCCACACCGTAATTGATCCCCGCGGCTTTATAAGGTTCCAGATTCCACGGACCGGAAATGACGGCAGCCGCCTTTCCTTCCGAGAACAAGGAATCCAAAACATTGATCGCCTGTTCCCCGATCATCCCTTTCGGGAAAAGTCCGTCTTGATAAAACTTCTTGATAAATTCAGCACCTTTTACGGCGCCTTCATTGTTCAGGCCGATATCTTCCGGATTATAATTCCCGTTTTCATCCTTCCCGAAGATATAGCTTCCATAAGCGCTCATCACGCTTTGGGCATAATAGATTTGATCCCACAAAGCCAACAGTCCGTACTTTTTGCCGTCGGTCATTTTTTTGGACAGCTCGTACCATTCTTCCAAAGTGGAAGGCAGTTCATCTTCGGAAATCAGATCTTTGTTATAGAAGAGAATGGTCGTCTCTACCGCTTTCGGCAAACCGTAAACTTTGCCGTTTACAATTTGCGATTGCATGGCAACGTCGGTATAGATGGACCGGATATCTTCCCCGACGTTCAACTCCTTGACCAAACCTTCCGTCACTGCAGTTCCGATTTGATCGCCGGGCATGGTAAAGACATCCGGGCCGGTGCCCGCAGGGCCGTCAAGCCGCAAATTTTCCAGTTGCTGGGCATAGGGTTTTTCCACAACTTTGATCTTCACGTTATTTTCTTTTTCAAATTGCTCAATCGCATCTTTAATCCCCTCGGATTTTTCGATGTCTTCCCATACCAGCAAATCATAATCTTTGCCTGATTTCGATTTCGAGGAAGATTTTTCATTGCCGCTTTCCTTTGGGCCGCAGCCGGCCAAAACCAGGCTCAAGGCGAACATGCTCAAAGCCGCGCGCAAAAAACCTTTACCCATCATCGACTCTCCCTTCACTCAAATAATTACTAATTTGAAAACGCTTTTTTTACTAAAATAAATATAGCATATTAAGTAAAACTTGTAAATAATTATTTTACTATAATTTAATAAAATATTTTACTTAATGGAAGAAAAATCCCTGTCGCCTCCATCCCCACCCGGGGAAGGGGATCGAGGATATGGGCCCCGGGCACGCGCAATTTTCGGCCAAATCCGCATCTCGGTTTCAAAGAGGCGCGTTTTCTAAGGATCCGCCACGGGAAATAGGTTTAATTGGTGCTTTTTCTTACGATTAATTTAGCTCCGATATACAAGGTCTTCACGGTTTTCCTTTTTTCCAGCACCTGTTCAAGCAAGAATTGAATGGCATTTTTGCAAATTTCATGGATATCGATATGAAAGGTGGTCAGGGGAGGGGATACGTATTTGGTTATGCTGATATTGTTAACACTGATGATGCTTACCCGGCCCGGTATGGCGATGCCATGTTCATTCAACGCCTGAAGGCAGCCGACGGCAATCGGATCCGAGGCGACGAAAAATGCTGTCGGCAAATCTTCCCCCAATCGCTGAATCGCTTTCTTCATCAAATGGTATCCGTTTTCGACGGAGAAGCCCCGGTTACAAAAAATATAGCTTTCTTTTAAAAGTCCCGCTTCTTGCATATACGTTCGAAAGGTCCGCTCCCGGATGTCCATTTCATCCTCGCCGGTATTCGGATTATAATAGGTGCCGCCGACAAAACCGATTTCCGTATGCTTTTTTTCCATAAAAAAATCGATCGCTCTTGTTGTAATCCGTTTCAAGTCGGGAAGGACGGAGTCGAAATGATCGGGATCCGGAGCCGTATCCAAAAAAACGCCGCACTTGGTAATTTTCCGCAAACGGTCCAGCTCTTTTTCGGAAAAACCCCCGACGGCGATAAACCCTTGGATATCATCGGGGACTTGATCGATCCCGTCGGTGATTTTATAAGTGGTTAATTCCACATTATTTGCCTTTGCCAACTTCTCCAATTCCATTCTCATCGTCTTAAAGTAAACGTCTTCCAGCTCTTCCTTATCCGTGATCCAATATAAAAATGCAATGTTTTTCACAAGCGGACGGATAGTTTTTTTGCGGTAATTCAGCTTCTCAGCCGCTTCAAAAATCTTTTTTCGGGTCTCTTCCGTAACGGAAAGATTCGGGTCATTGTTCAACACCCTGGATACCGTGGCGATGGAATAGCCTGCCTCAGCCGCAACATCTTTTATTGTCGCCATATTGCACCTCCAGATGGTCTCTTCGCCAATCGTAAACGGCCCCTTGACCGCAAGTAAAATTTTTTACTCCTTATTTTAACTTTATACCATTCCGATGTTTCAGCGGTCAAGTCAAAGGGAAGAATCCCGCTCCTTGGACCGGTCTTTGAGAAAAATAAAAATTCCCCCTGCCGCCATCCGGCCGGGCAGAGGGAATGACCTTCCATGAAAATCAATCCTTGATAACTTCCCAATCAATATTAAAGGATGCGGCACAATGGATATGGCGGGCTTCCCAAATTTCGCAACAAAGGAGGTGCCGTAGTCATCCTTTTACCGATCCCGCCAATAATCCGCGAACAAAATATTTGCCCAAAAGGATGTATACAAACAGCGTCGGCAAGGCGGCAAGCAATGCCCCGGCCATTTGCACGTTCCATTGGACGATTTGGCTGCCCGACAAATTTTGCAGGGCAACCATGATCGGCTGCTTATCCGATTGGGTAATGGTGACGGCAAACAAAAACTCGTTCCATATGTTCGTAAACTGCCAGATCCCGACGACGACAAAACCGGAAACGGATAAAGGCAGCATGATGTGACGGAAAATCTTTATGAATCCGGCGCCGTCGATTTTCGCCGATTCGATCATCTCATCCGGGATACTGGTGTAAAAATTGCGAAACATGAGCGTGGTTATGGGAATCCCGTAAACGACGTGCACAAGGATCAGTCCGGGAATGGTGTTGTAAAGCCCGATATCCCGTAAAAACTGGATCAAGGGAATCAAAATGCTCTGATAGGGAATAAACATTCCAAACAGCATAAACGTAAACAAGGTTTCCGACCCTTTAAACCGCCATTTGGACAGGACGTAACCGTTCATCGCCCCGAGGAGCGCCGAAAGGACCGTGGCCGGGACAACCAGATACACGGAATTGAGAAAGTTCGGTGCAAGTTTCCCAAAGGCTTCGCTGTAACTGGTGAAATCGATCTTTGACGGCAATGACCACATCCCGGCCAGCGAAACTTCTTCAAGGGGCTTTACGCTGGTTATCACCATCACGTATACCGGCATGAAAAAGAAAATACTGCACACGATGAGGACAAGATAAATCAGGGAACGTTTCAGAACAGCCATGGTGATCATTGTTCCCTCCCTCTGCTGTGCCGCAAATAGGGAACGATGAATACGGCAACCGTAAGCAGCATGATGATGGCGATCGCCGCCCCGTTCGCGTAATAATTCCCGCGGAAAGTCGTTTCAAACATGAACACGCCGGGCACATCGGTGACGAAATTGGCCCCCGGACCGGTCATGGCATAGATCAAATCGAAAATCTTCAAGGAAATATGGGCCATCATGATCATCACACTGACCGTAATCGGCTTTAACAAGGGGATAATGACTTTCCGGTAAAGTTGGAACTCGGAACACCCGTCGATGCGGGCCGCATCCCGAAGCTCGTCGGGAATCCCGCGCAGGCCGGCCAAATACATCGCCAGGGCAAAACCGGTCATCTGCCAAACGGCCGCAATGACCACGGCAATGATTGCGGCTGGGACCCCGAACTCAATCTTTCCCCATGGAAAGCCGGCATAAATCGTCGTGTCCGTATACCATTTCGGCTGGATGCCGAAAGGCTTTAAAAAGAGATTGATTCCGGTCGACGGGTTTAAAATCCATTGCCAAACCACCCCCGTGACGACAAACGACAAGGCCATCGGAAAAAAGAAGAGATTCCGGAACAGGGATTCGCCCCGCACCATTTTTTGATCCAGCAAAATGCCCAAACCCAAGCCCATCACAATAACGAGTCCGATAAAGAAAACGGAGAAGAAAAGGGTGTTCCGCAAATCCGCCTGGAAGCGGAAATCCTGAAACAAAAACCGATAATTTTCCAATCCGGCGAAGGAAAAATCGGGGACGATCGTGTTCCAGTTGCTTAAGGACACATATCCCGTCCATCCGATAAATCCGTATACGAACACGGCAATACAAACAACGGACGGGGATATAAACAGGACGGCAAGCCATTGGTCTGCCGACAACCGTTTCTTTCGTTTTCCAA
Source organism: Caldibacillus debilis DSM 16016 (assembly GCF_000383875.1). Classification (NCBI taxonomy): domain Bacteria; kingdom Bacillati; phylum Bacillota; class Bacilli; order Caryophanales; family Bacillaceae; genus Caldibacillus; species Caldibacillus debilis. The sequence continues at coordinate 405,220 of NZ_KB912879.1, forward strand.
GAATCGGCGGCGTCCGCTTTTTCAATTGCAAATCTTTGGCAGGTTCCATCGATCATCTCTCCCGAAGATGCTGATTCCACTTTGAAACAAGACGGTCGGACGGTCTTTTGGACCGACAGAAAAAATCAATCGATCCGGAGTGATTTCGCATGGATAAAAGGGGGAGTGCCCCCCTTTTTCCTATAATTCTTGCGCCGCAGTTTTCAGGGCGTCGATAAATTGATTGACGTCCTTCTGGGTAACGAATATATTGACGGCCTGATTCACCCGGGTCAAGACGCCTTCGGGCGCTGCCGACCCGTGGGCAAGACTCGGCGCCAATTTGCTGTTTTTAAAATCTTCCATGGTGTCTTTCCCGTATTGATCGTATTTGGACAAATCCGCGTCGATTCTCGCCGGGATGGAGCCTTTCAACGGATTGAATACGTCTTGCCCTTCCACGGAACCCAGCACGCTTAAAAACTTCTTCACATCATCCGCATTCTTTACACCCTTTGGCAGTCCGAACGTATCGGTGACGACCATAAAATACCCGTCCGTTTCCGGCGTCGGCACATAGCCGAAATCTTCGTTGACTTTCAATTTCATGTCATTGACAAAATAGCCTTTGGCCCAGTCCCCCATAATATTCATCGCCGCTTCCCCCTTTGCCACCAGCTGGGAGGCGTCCTGCCAATTTCGGGAACTGTGGTCCTCGTTGACGTAGGAAAGCATTTTCCCAAAAATTTCAACCGACTCTTTTACTTTCGGATCGTCAAATGAAAGTTCGCCGCTCCACAGCGCATTGTAACCGTCAGGTCCTAATTTGGCCAGCAACACGTTTTCGAAAATATGGGTCGCCGTCCACGGTTCCTTGTCCCCCAAAGCAAGCGGCGTAATGCCTTTGGCCTTCAATTTTTCCGCGACATCAAAAAACTCGTCGAAAGTTGCCGGCACTTGCAAATTGTTTTCTTCAAAAATCTTTTTGTTGTACCATAAAACATTGCTACGGTGAATATTGACCGGAACGGAATAAATGTTTCCGTCCACGCTCACCATATCGATCAAATCTTTCGGAAACTTGTCCATCCATCCTTCCTGTTCATACAAATCATTCAACGGTTCCATTTTCCCCGCGGCGACCCAGCTGGCATTCAATTCCTGGCCGCCGTGCACCTGAAAGGTAGATGGCGGATTATTCCCCTGCATGCGGGTGGCCAAAACGGCCTTGGCGTTGGTGCCGGCTCCACCGGCAACGGCGGCGTTCTCCACCTCAATATCCGGATATTTTTCTTTAAACAATTCCAAAAGCGCCAGCAGGCCGTCCTCTTCGCCCGCTCCGGTCCACCAGCTGAAGATTTCCAGTTTCTTTTCTTCTTTTTGCTTTCCGGAGCTTGTTTGCGACTTGTTATTACATCCGCTTACAGCGATCGAAAAGGCGATAAACATCGCAAGCAACAAACGGAATTTTTTCAATTTCCTCCCCCCTTGCCAATCGAATTGTTATCGCTTTCAAATCTTATTGTACGCTAACCAATTTTTCGGATTAGGGAAAATAATCTGTACTTTTTTAATAAAACCTTCATTTTTTTAAGATGCGATTTTGAAACTTTCGGGGGGACTGGTGGAAATATTTTTTAAACACCCGGCTGAAATAGTTCGGATCCTTATAACCTACCTGATAACTGATTTCCTTTAAGCTTAACCGGTTTTCCAAAAGAAGTTCTTTGGCCTTTTTCAACCGGATCTCCGTCAAATAGTCGATAAAGGTTTGCCCCGTTTTTTCTTTGAACAATTTGGTGAAATAGGGCGGACTTAAGCCGACAACATTGGCAACGTCTTCCAAAGCGACCGGTTCCTGATAATGTTCTTGGATATAGGCTTTTGCCCTTTCTATATATCCTTGGGATTGATGGTAGGAAGAGACTTGCAAGCAACAAAAATGGAGGAAGTCCCGCCATTCCTGCAAGGAAAGTATGTCTTTAAAACCGTATTCGTCCGTCCCGATCCCTTTTTCCCCGAGCCTCTGTTTGATCTTGAAATACAATTCTTGCACGGCATCCCTTTGTCCACTCGCGGAAAAAAAGGCTTGCAGCCGGTTAAGCGCGCCCGTTAAATCATCGGCAAACAGGCAATCGCAGATTTCTTCCGGCCAATTGGTCCCGCCGGCTTTCCGTACATGGGGAAAACCGTAACCCGCGTGATCTGCCTTCTTTAAATGTTGGAGGGTTAATAGCGCCTCCTGATAAGACTTGGGGAGATCTTTCAGTCTTTCATAAATGTCGCCGATCCCGATCCATTTTTTATTGGGCGTCGATAAGAAGCATTCGCGAACAAAAGATAGCACATCCGCCTTTGCGAGTTTCTTGCCGCTGAGGATTAAGACGCTCGCTTGATTTCTTTTTTTATCTGCAATCGCCGATCCTTCCCGCCAATTATTGCAGGCATGGATGAAGCCATCTACGTCCGCTTCATGGGAAAACTCTCCGATCAGAAACAATCCCGACCGGAAGGAGGGAAAGATCTCCTTTTGCAACTCCACCGTTTCGTCATTCACGTCATATTCCGCCAATTTTTGCATAAACAAACGTTTCGTAAATTCGCGGGATTTTTGTTCCTTTTCCGCCCGCTCCCTTTCTTCCGCAATTTCTTTGTAAACGCGAATGATGGCTTCCACCGTTTCTTTTATTGTCGCAGGTTTCAGGATATACTCCTTGACGCCCTCTTTCATCGCCCTTTTCGCATATTCGAAAGAATCATAGGCGGAGACCATGATAAATTTCATGTTCGGATGATCCTTCCGGATCGTTTCGATGGCTTCCAGTCCGTCGATTCCGGGCATCTTGACATCCATCAGCATCAAATCCGGTTTCTTTTCTTTCGCCAGTTGGATCGCCTGACGTCCGTTGGCCGCTTCCCCGATGACCACGGATTTTCCGAAATGTTCGTCGATGATTTTTTTCATCGCCTTTCGTTCGATCATTTCATCATCGGCCAATACAATTTTTATATCCAAATCATTTCACCCCTTTTCCCGATTTGCCGTCCGTTGTTTTCTCGGCAAAAACAATTGCACCGTTGTCCCTTCGCCCAATTTGGAAGAAATGTTGATGACCTCTTTTTTTCCGTAAAACAGCTGCAACCTGCGGATGACATTTTCCAACCCCAAACCGGTCGTATGGCCGGTATGCGCGTCGGACGGACGACCGGCATCCATCGATAAGTACTTTCGAATCTTTTCTTCGGCCATACCGGCTCCGTTATCTTTCACCTCGACGATGACAACGTCTCCCGACTGACGGACGGACAAGCGGATTTCTCCGCCTTCTTCCTTTCCTTCCACCCCATGGATAAAAGCGTTTTCAATGATCGGCTGCAATATCAGGCGGGGGATCTCCGTATCCAAACAATTTTGGTCGATATGCGCGGAAAAGGAAATCCGGTCGAAAAAGCGGGTCCGCTGAATATGAAAGTAATCCTCCACGACTTTGATTTCTTCCGCCAAAGTGACGGATTTTTTCAGATCCCCGAGGCTGTACCGGAGCAGGGACGAAACCGATTCGATCAACTTCATGGTCTGTTCCGCTTCCTCCAAAAAGGCCATTCGGGAAATGGTATTTAAAGTATTGAAAAGAAAGTGGGGTTGAATCTGGTTTTGCAAATGTTTCAATTCCAAATCCTTCAAAAGCTGTTCCTGTTCCGATTTTTTCCTGATTTCTTCAATCAAATCGCGAATATTGCCGCGCATTTGATTAAAGGCTTCCCCTAATATTTTCAACTCGTCATTGGTCCGGATCTTCAGGGCCTCCCCTTCCAAATTGCCGGCCGAAACTTCCCTGGCCATTTTGGTCAAAGCTTGGATCGGCTGATTTAACTCTTTGGAAAACCACAGGGCGAAGAATACAGCCGACAAAGTCGAGGTCAGGAATAAAAAGACAATAAATTTGCGGAAATTTTCATTCCGTTCGTTCAGTTGCCGATAGAAGGCTTGGTATTCGTTCAGTTCCAAATCAATCAAATCGAGCGTGGTTTCTTTGATGTAGTTGGAAGTGTTTTGCGCCTCCTGCAAATGAAAGTTGTACAAATCAATGTCGTCTTTCAAGGCAAATCCGATCGTTAATTCGCTTTCTTCGATGAATGTGCCGATCATATTTTCATATTTTTTCAATTGGTATGGATCCAATCCGGACATCTCTTTATCGAGAAGATCTTTCCTATTTTCCAGTTCCATTCTTAATTGTTGGAAATCCTTTACGTATCCGGCATCCCGTTCCACGACGAACCGGTTCACCTTGCCGATCAGTTCCGTGATCGTTTGCGAGATGGAATTCAAAATGAAAAATCGGTCAATCCCGGAATCATAGGCGTTCAGCAATTGGCTGCTGCTTAAATAAATCGCCGTGGCCGCGCAATTGAACAAAAGGACAAAAACCAAAAAATAGGCGATCAATTTAGTCCGGATCGTCTTCATCGCCGAATAACCCCTTGTTTTCCTTCAAAAATTGGTCCAAATCCCTTTGCCTTAAAATATGGCTTTCCGTATATTGCAATCTTTCCGGATGATTTCCTTTTTTCAATTCCACCAGCATCTCCACGGCCCGATAGCCCATTTCATAAGGATGTTGCACAACAATGGCATCAATTTTCCCATCCCGCAATAAATCCATGTTCTCCGGCAAAGTATCAAAGGTGATGATATACGGATCCGAATTGGGCCGCATGGTGCTTATGACCCGGGCGATTCCAAGCCCGTCCAAAGCGCTCGTGCCGTAAAATGCGGTAATATCGGGGTGCTCTTTCAATAGATCATAGGTCGCTTGGACGGCGCCGGTTTTGGAAATTCCCGATTCTTTGATCCCTGCGATTTCGATCCGTTTTTCTTTTTCAACGGCATCCCGAAATCCTTGGACACGCAGCCGTTGATGGGAAGCATCGAAACGGCCCGTCACAATTCCGACGACCTGTTTTCCCTCCGTATCCTCAAGCAAGGCTTGCCCCGCCAAAAAACCGGCGGCGTAATTATCGGTGCCGACATATACTTCCCTTCTGCTGTAGGGGGCATCGGCATCGACGGTAACCACGGAAATCCCCCGATCCATCGCTTTATTGATTAAAGGGGTAAAATGATCTTCCGAAATGCCCTGGGTCATAATCCCGTCTACTTTTCCGGCAATCTCTTTGTCCAAAATCCGCACATGTTCGCCCATATTTGCCCGTTTCGGACCCAGATACTCCAAATATACATTGTATTTTTCCGCCGCCTCCCTCGCCCCTTTCTCGATGATGCGCCAATATTCATTATCCGTTTCTTCAGGGATAAGGACGAAATGGTAGGCCTGTTTCTTCGCTCCACTTTTCGCCGTTTTCTTTACGAAGAAAGTCTTCTCGCCGTAATACATCATAAGAAAGAAACAAACGGAAAAAAGGAGAATAAAGACGAAAAAAGCGAACCTTTGTCTCATAAGCTTCACCTTTTATGGAATTTTCTTTTATGGGAAAAATCTTCCTGTTGAGAAAATGGGCGTCGTCCTTTTTTCATGCGGGGATGTTCCTTTTGTGGAAAGGGATGGCCTCTACGTAAAACCCATAAGACTACAGCCGCGCCAATCCGCCGTCCGAGACAATGGAAGGGTTTTCCTTTTAAACCAACCCGCAATAAAAAAATATCCTCCAAAGCAGAGGAGCAAAACCGCGGATTTTCACGGGCAGCCGCCTGCTCTAGAGGTTGAAAGATAATATTACCTTTCCGCTTGCCTTTTCCTTCGCATCTTTTGAAAATGATAGAAAGCGCCGAGCATGCCGGCGTCATTCCGGTATTTGCAGGGGACGACGGGGATTTTAAAATCATCCCAGAACTCGTACCCTTCCAGCTGCCGGTTGATTTCTTTGATCAAATAGGGCTGGGCGCTGACCCCGCCGCCGATCAGCATTTTTTCCGGATTCAGCGTGACGACAAGGTTGTACACGCCCCTGGCGATATGGCCGATCCACCGGTCGAGGAGGGCCTTGACGTCGGGGTCGGTTTTCGCCTCCGCAAAGATTTTTTCCCCTTCCACGGGTTCCTGAAGATTTTTCAGCTGCCGGTATTGGAAGACCAAACTGGCCGTGCCGGAGGTTTCATGCATATTCCGCATCGTCCCGCCGTCCAAATAGGTGATCATCATGCCGTATTCCCCGGCCATGAACCGGCGGCCGCGGTAAATATCCCCGTTCAAATAAATCCCGCCGCCGATCCCGGTGCCGATGGTCATGCAAATAAAATCGTCGCAATCCTGCGCGTTCCCGCTCACCTTTTCGGCGATGGCGGCACAGTTGCCGTCATTTTCGATTTCCACGGGAAGATGGACCCGTTCCTCCAATATCTCCTTCAAATTCTTTTTATGCAAGGCGGTGACCGCCCCGGCCTTTTCGGAGTAGCCGGTATCAATATTGATATAGCCCGGAAGGCTGATGGCGATCCCTTCCACGGCATGCGCATCCCGGTAGCGGCGGATCGCCTCGACCATATCGGCCACAAACCGGTCAAGGTCCTCCCTTTCCGTCGGGTAGGCGGATTTTTCCAAAAACCTTCCGTCCTCCCCGATCAATCCATGCTTTACTTTCGTACCTCCCACGTCAAAAACGATATATTTCTTCATTCCGTCCTCCCCACCTTTTCGTCCCGATTCGCTCCGCCCGCTTTAAAAAGGCGCTCACTGCAACATGGTGGATTCCTAAGGCAATTCAACGCGGTTCTCATTGAAGTCGATAAGCGCTCACTGCAGTACGGTTGATTCCTAAGCGGGATCTTCCCGCTTGGAGCAAGATGCAGCCGCTGCAAAAAAGGAATATCCGGACAAGATCTTCCGTCGGTCTCCTGGCAAGGGTTGCCATCGGCAACAAAGTAAATGCCCAAGCGGAAACATTCATTTATTAAACAGCGTTCGTCGGGGCGCGGATGCCGCCTTTCTCCCCATCCGGCGGGGTGCCATTTGAAGGCGTTCGCACGGCTCTCCGGCCGATGAACCGAAAATCCTTTTGTTCTATCGGTTCTGCCCCGCATCCTTGAATGGCGCCGAAAATCACGTGCGCTCCTCTTCCCGCATCCATGGACGAGACCAAAAAACGCAGCTTGCGGACGCTCCCGTTTCTCCCGGCGGAAATGCGTTATTCCGGCGGAGAGCCAACCGGAGCCTCCGCTCCGCCGCTTAGGCATCTCCGGATCCGGAAGAACCGGATTCGGTCTGCCGAGTCCGCCCGCCGTCGCTTGCACCGGCCCTCTGTCGCGAAATCGGAAAGAAACGCGTTAAATTCTCTTATCAAGGAAAGAAAACCGGGGAAGACCCGGGTTCATTCGCCGTTTTTTCGATCGGTCCCTTTCGTTTGGAGCAATTTATATAAATCCACGAATTGTTTGGCCAAATCTTTCATGGTCATGGCGGTCATCAAATGATCCTGGGCATGGACCATCAGCAGGGAAACGGTGGACGGGTTGCCGTTCACTTCATCCGTGATCAAGGAAGTCTGCAGATGATGGGCTTGGTTTAACGCCTCATCCGCTTCCTTCAGTTTCGCCTCAGCCTCTTCGAACTTTCCTTCCTTCGCCAATTCGATCGCTTCCATGGCATGGCTTTTTCCGTTGCCGCCATGGAGGATCATTTCAAATATCGTTTCCATTTTGATCTCTGCCACGCGGTCCATTCCTTTCAACCGGATGTATGGATTTGAACAACCGGGCCATGCCGGCATCCGTTTGCTCCGCTTTTTCGATGAAGTCCAAAAAATTGCTGTAAAAAGAAGCGGGCGCAAAGCGGTTCCATTTCCGGAAGGCTGTGTTCCCGGGGCGGGAAGCGGGATTTCACGCAAATATGAGAACTTGGCCGGTGAAGTGCCACATTTGTCCAAGAGAAGTTCCAAAAGATTTTACACAAACGCGAAGACGTGGCCGCTTTTTCCATTGAAAAGGGAAAAAACTTCCCCGCATCCTTCGCAGGTTTATGCCGACCGGACAACGGGTCGGGCGCCCGCCGGCCTCCCCCGTCCCCGGATATTCCCTTAAGACAAATCGAAGAACTGAATGCAGCAGGCAAAGCTCTTCCCCGTCCCCGGATTTTCCCTTAAGACCCCTACGGTTTCAAAGACTTCCCGGCCGATAAAACCGGGTTCCCCTACGGTACGCGGCAATGATAGCGGGTCCTCCCGTCGAACCGGGATGGGACGCCGTAAGGAAGACCTCCAGTTCAGGCAATGATAGAGGAGGGCTCACCCTCTTCCTGGGATCGCGCGTGGCATTCCCCCTCTTTCCCACCGCTGAAACAGGATTCCCTTCCCAAGCGGCGCCATCCGCCATATGAATTTTGTGGCATTTTTTCAAAGGAACTTTTTCCGGTCGGCCGATGCCCCGGGAAAATGCTTGCCGGCAGGAAGAAAAGGGAGGCGAAAACGGAAGCGCATCTCCCTTTTCCTTTCCGATTAAAGGTCACCGTCCTTCGCCGTTCGTTTCAATGGATGATAGATGGCGATCGGGCAACATCCTTGTCGTCACAGTTCTTCGCCGTTCGTTTCAATGACCCGTTTATACCAGTAGAAAGATTTTTTCTTCCTTCTTTCCAGCGTTCCCTTTCCTTCATTATCCTTGTCCACATAAATAAACCCGTACCGTTTTTCCATTTCCCCGGTGCCCGCGCTTACCAAATCGATGCAGCCCCACGGCGTGTATCCGATCAGATCCACCCCGTCCAATTCCACCGCCTTTTTCATTTCCTTAATATGCTCCCTTAAATAGGCGATCCGGTAGTCGTCTTGGATCGAGCCGTCTTCTTCCACCTTGTCTCTCGCCCCAAGGCCGTTTTCAACGATGAACAACGGTTTTTGATACCGTTCATACAGCACGTTCAGCGCATAGCGGATGCCCACCGGGTCGATTTGCCAGCCCCAATCGTTCGCTTTCAAATGCGGATTGGGGACCAGGCGGCCGTAGCCCTCTTCGGCCGGGCTTCCGTCCTCATTCTTTCCGGCGACGACGGCGGAAGTGTAATAGCTGAAACCGATGTAATCCACCGTTCCTTCCTTTAAAATCGCCTCGTCTTCCGGGGTGTATTCGATCCGGTACCCTTTATTTTCCCAGTAGGCTTTCGCATAGGCGGGAATTTCGCCCCGGACGTGGACATCGCCGAAGAACCAGCGCTTCCGCATGGCTTCTACCGATTTCATCACATCGTCCGGATCGCAGGAATAGGGGTAGAGCGGAACAAAGGCCAGCATGCAGCCGATTTGAAAATCCGGATTGATTTCATGGCCCAGCTTCACCACTTTCGCGCTGGCGATCAATTCATGGACGGCTGCCTGGAACATGGTTTCTTCCCGGTTTTCCCCTTCCTTAAAAAGGATCCCCGAGTTGGTGAAGACGCAGAAATCATTGTCCGCATCGGCCTGATTATTGATTTCATTAAAGGTCATCCAATATTTGACCTTATCCTTATACCGCTTCATCACCGTTTCCGCGTATTTGACAAAGAAATCGATCAATTTCCGGTTCCTGAAGCCGCCGTAATGTTTCACGAGATGATAGGGCATTTCAAAATGGGAAAGGGTGATGACCGGTTCGATGTTGTATTTCAGCAATTCATCGAACAAATCGTCGTAAAATTTCAAGCCTTCCTCATTGGGCCGGTCCTCGTCGCCGTTGGGAAAAATCCTCGTCCAGGCGATGGAGGTGCGGAAGCATTTGAATCCCATTTCCGCGAACAATTTGATATCTTCCTTATAACGGGAATAAAAATCGATGGCTTCATGGTTCGGATAATAATAGCCTTCCTGGACGCCGTCCGTGATTTTCCGCGGCACCCCGTGCCTTCCCGCGGTCATCACATCGGCGATGCTGATCCCTTTTCCTCCCTTATCCCAGCCACCTTCCAGCTGGTGGGCGGAAACGGCCCCTCCCCACAAAAAATTTTCCGGCAGTCCTTTTTTTGCCATGTCAGTCTCCTCCTTTTCGAATGCATCTTTTTCAATAAAAGGCGGACTTGCCGCCCGGTGCAAATTTTTGCGAACCGCAAATTCAATAACTGCGCGCCCGAATGATCTGCTGCAAAGGTTACGGCCGAAGAAACCGGTGAAAGCGCTGTCTCTGACGGCGGCCGCCATGAAAAGAACCGGAGTGAAAACGCCGGAAACGGCCCCGGCGCCCGCCCGTTTTTCCGGCCGAAAGGAGATTATCCCGGGCTTCCTACGAAACCGATCCCAGAAAGCGGCCGTCCGGCTTGATCCGGTCGGAAACATCGGCCTGGTTCAAAGCCGCCCCCGGTCATTGGAGGCCGTCCGGATTAATCCGGCCGAAAGGCCATCGCCCCTGGCATGGATGAACGCTCCCCTGCCGCAGGACGGCCCCCTCCATTCGCTTCAATTTTAGGCGGAGATTCGGAGCGAATGCCGCCAAATGGATCCATATACTTTTTCTTCAGCAAGGCAAAAATTTCCTTCTTTTGCCGAAAACGCCGGTTCCACAATTTTACGGGATCGTCCTCGACCCGGCAGCCGCCGGTTGGTTGCCGTTTACGCAGAGCCAAAAACATGGGCCACAGGGGCGATCATGGAGCGCTTCCGTTTGCGGCGATCCACGGGATACCCTGTCCGTCCCGGGACCGAGAAACGAAGCCCTGCCGCCTTTCCACCGGAAAAACGGCTCGGCGGGCGAACGGCTTCCATGCCATCCGATATGATAACGGTTACAGCTTCGGTTTCATGCAATCCGCCAGCCTGTGACTTTCTCCCTTGACCGCCGCGGCCGCGGCAAAATTTTTTCCTGAACGTCGACCGAACTCCGGATCCGCATAAGCCGCCGCCATCAAATGACCATGATAAAAGTAATGGAATCCGTCATCACCTCTTTCGGCGAATCCATTCCCGCATCCCGAATCTCCGGCATCGCGTCCTGCCTCTCAAACAGCCACAGACCCATGGGACGGCAAATTTCTCTGAAGCCAAATACGCCCCCGTTGCGAACCGCCGGTTTCTCGCTTCGGCACCTTGCCGCCAATTCTATTGTACGATGAACGGCTTTTATTGTAAGACCGGATTTTTTCCGTTTGTCAACGGAAACTTTTGCACGATTCATGGAAAGACATCGGGGCGGCCTCTGTCAAAAGTTTCAGGGTTTCACCGTCGGGAAAAAGCGGGCGGTCCATCCTCCGGCGTCCGGTTTCCACCGGGCGGACCTTTTGAACGGGGCCTTAGGGACGCCTCCGCCTGAAGGCGCACGTCCCCGTGCAAGATCAACCCCGAAGTTTTGCGGATGATCGGCATAGGAGGGTTACGGCAGACCCGCCGACCTGTGACTGCCTTGCAGTTCAGCCCATCCAATACGCACGCGTACCGTTTTCTCGCCTGCAAATTTTTCAGCACTCGCCCTATCCGCCGAATGACGGCCCATATTCAACGATTTTCGGAATTAGAAAATGTCAATGCAGGAAAACGCCCGTTTTTTGGAAAATTTTTTTGTTCAGCAATCCCTTTGATAAAAAACGGCGTGAAAAGGGGCAAAGAGAATGGGAGAACAGACAAAGTATTTGTGTGTCTCGGAAGAAAAAATCGTGGAAATTCCCATCAGCAAAATAAAAAATGGGGTCATGGAAAAACCGGAAATCTCCTGCTCATGATGCAACTCGTTGACGAAACGGAGAACAGGAAACCGTATAAAATCTTGGATATTTCCTTCGAGAACGTTTCTTTTGACGAAAACGGCAAATATGATTGAAAAGAAGCCGCCTTATCAAAGATCGGCGAAGTTCTGAAAGCCTATTTGTCATCGGAGGGATTTTCCAAAGATTCGCTGCCTCCGGCCGGCGCCGTCCCGTCGGAGCAGGAAATGGAGGCGATCAAGGCATATCTGAACCGGAAATATCCTTTATTGCTGAAAAATTCGCCCCGGGCGCTCGAAGGGGCGGTCAACGATCAATAAAAACCGACGGGCGATGAAAGGTGAGACCGATTTTTCCGGCGGCTTTCGCTCTTCCCGGATCCAAAAAGGTTTCGTTCCGCGGAGAAGAACCCATTCACTTTAGGGGCAGCGCCCTTGCCATGGCGCATTGATCCATGTTGAATCCGGCAGAAAAACAAACACATGAAAGAGTCTCTGCGGGTTTCATGCCTTTTCTCCATCGCCCAGCCGGAAAGCCCGGCGGCCAATGACGGACCGCCGGGCAGGTTTTCCCCTTTCCCCTCTTGGCCGCCTGCCTCTTCTTGCGGCACCATCCGGGCGAGCCATGCCCGCGGCAGGCCGGGGTTCCCCCCTCCTCCCTTTCAACCGGACCATGCCTGTTCTGCTTTCATCTTCGGGAACCGTCCCTTTTCCCAAATTCACTTCACATCCAGGTTTACGTCCGGCGAATTTTTTTTCCCGGCGTAACGAAAGAATTTGGGCGGAAACGCGCTCACCGCCAAGGTGACGACCAAGTTCACCGCCAAAGCAACGATCCCGACGTTCAAATCTTTGACCGCTTGAGGCAGTCCGGGGAATAATGTGCCGATCCCCGTTCCGGATAGCGTAATATAGGCCACCGTCGCCACGCCGGCCACAATTCCCGCAGCCGCTCCGTATTTTGTGACAAATTGATTTTTAAACAAGCTGAAGAAGAGCGCCGGAAAGAGCTGGGTGACCAGATTATAACCCATCAGGAGCAGGGCGACGATCGTCTCCCCGCCGCGGAAAGTGAAATAGAGAGAGACGAGGGCGATGACGGGAACCAGATAAACGGCCAGCTTCCTCACCCGCTCCTCGGTCGTCGACGGCGAGAACACTTGATAAACGTTCTTCGCCAACAATGTGGCCGACGTCATTAAAATCATCGAACCCGGCACCATGGCCGTCAACAGCCCCGCCGCTCCGATCACCCCGACAAACCAGGGATCAAAGGTGGCGATGGAAAGGCGCAGCAAAGCCAAATCCGCGTCCGATCCCTGCAAATCCGGGACTTGCAAAATCGCCGCGAATCCGACGAAAAGGACGAACAACAGCACCAGCTGATAAATCGGCAATAGGACGGCATTTTTCCGGAAGACGTTGGCGCCTTTCGCCGAATACACCGATCCGAAGGTATGGGGCCACATATAAAAGCCGAGGGCCGTCAACAGCACGGTGGAAATAAACCAGGATACGCTCATCCCTTGATCCGGCAAGGTGAGGAATCCGGGATTCGCCTTTTCCACCGCCTCGAACATCGGCCGGATTCCGCCGTAATAATGTACGGGCAAATATATACCCAAAAATACCGCCACGGCCAAAATCATGAAATCCTTGACGACCGCCGTCCAGGCGGAACCGTGAATGCCGGAAATCATCACATAGACCGTGACCGCCAATACCCCGAGCCAAATGGCGGCGGCAGGCGAAATCTTTCCGTAAGAAGCTTCGGAAACGATAATTCCCAAACCTTTCAATTGCAGAACCAAATAGGGAATGAGGGCGACAACCCCGACGAGGGAAACGAGAACCCCGAGCATCGGGCTTTTGTACTTGTGGGCAAAAAAGTCGGACTGGGACATCAACCGGTGTTCTTTGGCATATTTCCACACTTTTGGGAGCATCCAGTAGGACAAGGCGTAGGCCAGGCAGCCGTAGGCAATGATGTAAAAGGCCGGCCCGCCTTTGCCGTAGGCCCAGCCGCTTCCCCCCAGGAAAGTGAACGTCGTATAAATTTCCCCCGCCATGAGGAGAAACACGAAGATCGCCCCGAATCCGCGCCCTGCCACCGTCCATTGTTCCAAATTCATGTCCTTTCCCTGGCGGGCCCGCACGCCCAAATAGAACGCCAAAAGAAGAAAAACGCCGATGACGGCAAGGGCGGCATTCATTTTCCTTCCTCCTCCCGCGCTTCCGGATCGAAGCGGTAAACCACCCACAGGATGAGGGAAGTGAGCACCACCCAGAGGACGACCCAAAAGAGAAGGAAGGGCATCCCTAAAACATACGGCTTCACCCGGTTGGCAAAGGGGATTCCCCCGAGCATGCCGAGGAACGGAACGACAATCAGCCAACGAATTCCTTTCATCCTCATTTCCTCCCCCGGTTTTAAGTGAACATAAACACCTTGCCCGTCTTCCATGGGCGAACAGCCCGACCTTCGGGTCCGACTTCAGGTTTCAAGTGAACATTCACTTCCTGCCCGTTCGGAAAATGAAACTGGGAAAATTTCGTTACGACGTTTGGCTTCATGCGAACGCTGCGACACCCGTCGATGCGATCGTAATTTTCGGGAAAATTCCGTTCTGTTACGCCGCCTGCCCCAACAATTTCAACGCCGCATGCACGAAGAGCCGGACGCCAATTTCCAGCGAATCCTCGTCGATGGTAAAACGGGGATGATGATGCGGATAGATGATGCCCTTTTCCTTATTGCCGGCGCCGACGTAGAAAAAGCTCCCCGGCACCCGGTGCAGGAAGGCGGAAAAATCTTCCCCCACCGTGTTCGGCTTCATCCGTTCCACCGCCTCGTCGCCGAACACCTCCCGTGCCGTTTCCTCGATCACCTTCGTCACCTCGTCATCGTTAATGACCGGGCGATAGCCGTAATGATATTGAAATTCATAGGTTGCCCCATGGGCCTCGGTAATCCCTTTGATGATCCGTTCCATCCACTGCGGGACCGACTGCCTCAGCTTTTCGTCAAAGACCCGCACCGTGCCCTGAATTTCCACCGTCCCCGGAAGTACGTTAAAGGTCGTTCCCGCCACAAACTGGGTCACGGAGACGACGAGCGGTTCGATCGGATCGACATAGCGGGAGACGATATATTGCAGGTTCGTCACCACCTGGGCGCCGATGGCGATGGCATCCACCGTCTGGTGCGGCATTCCCGCATGGCCGCCCTTTCCGTGGATGCGCAAATGGAAGCTGTCCGGTGAAGCCATCATCGGGCCGTAGACGATGCCGATTTTTCCGTGTTCAAGGGGCGACCAGAGATGAGTGCCGATCACCACATCGACCCCTTCCAAAACGCCGGCCTGCACCAATTCCTCCGCCCCGCCGGGGTACAGCTCCTCCGCATGTTGGAAGAGGAAACGGACTTCCCCCTGAATTCGGTCCCGCAGGCGGGTTAAGATTTTGGCCGTTCCCAAAAGCATCGCCGTGTGGCCGTCATGCCCGCAGGCATGCATCACTCCCGGATTTTTCGAAACAAATTCAAAATCGTTTTCCTCTTGAATCGGCAAGGCATCCATATCGGCGCGGATGGCGACCACCCGGCCGGGTTTCTCGCCGATCAACCGGGCCATGACGCTCGTTTTCGTCGGCCGGGAAAGCTCAAGATTGCCGAAAGATTGAAGCTTTTCGTAGACGAATTGGGCGGTTTTTTCCTCCTGGAAGGAAAGTTCCGGATGGGCATGCAAATGGCGCCGCCAGCCGACCACTTCCTCCTTCACTTCATCGACGAGCCGTTTGATCTCTTCATTCGTCATGAAAGTCCTCCCCTTTCTTCCCCTTGAAGTCTTTTGGCTGATGAATGTCGATGTTTTTTCGATAAACCGGCTTCGTCCCCGTTCTGCTTGCCGATTATTCCCTCCCGCGGTGCTTTCCGCCAACTACAAACGGAATCTTTGCTCAAATTTTAATTTTCTATCTATTTTAGCGCAGCGGATTCCATTTTTCAAATGATTTTTTGCAAAATCACCCGGGTGTTCCCATCGGGGGAGATGCCTCCGAATGCCGATTTTGGACGTTCCGGCCGATGATGGACATAAATGAGGGGATGATGGACATTTTTTTGACGATGATAGACAAATTTTCTTCCATGTTGGACATATTTCTTTTCATGATGGACAATAATTTTCAAATGTTAAACAAATTTCTCTTCATGATGGACAGTGTCAGGCGATGTTGGACAATTTTTTATAAATGTTGAACCGTTCGGGCACGATTTTGGACAAACCGGCTTTCCGGTCAAAAAGGATGTTGGACCATCTTCCGGAAATGTTGAACAAAACCGACCGGATGTTGAACATTTGGGAAAAAATGTGGAACGATCGGGGACCGATATTGGACAGTCCGGCCGCAGGAACAGGACGGATGTTGGACATTTGGAAAAAATGCAGAATCATCGTGGCCTAATGTTGGACATTTCGTTCAGGGGGGCATGACGAATGTCGGTCATGTGGGAAAAATTGCGGAGCCAGCGAAGACCGATGTTGAACCGTCCATTCATAGAAAGAAACAAGGACAGATTTCGGCCATACCGATGTTGAGCATTCCGGTTGCGGGAACAAGGCAATTGTCGGACGGTCCGTGTTCCATCACATCCGGCCGCGGGACAAGACAAATGTCGGACGGCCCGATATTGGACAGTCCATTCGCAGGAACAAGACGGATGTTGGACATTCCCGCAAGGATCAAAACCGCAGCCCAATACCCGCCATTTCTTCGCCCCGCCCGATGGAACCAATCAAGCGAAGATACCAGACGGGGTTTCGCCTGCGCGGAAAATCCCCGTCAAACCCGTGTATCCGCCTATAGCCCGGTTCCTGCCGCCTTACCCAGCAAAAACGAAGTTCATCAGTCTTTACATGAAAAAATTTTCGCGGGACACCGCCATTTCTCCAAAGCAAATCGGCGATTTCTTTCGGCGGTTCTTGAAAAGATCCTGTCCGGCATCACCGGCAAACTTCAAACAACAAAGAGACATGGACGATAACGATGGCAACAAAAAAAAGGAGGCAACAATGCGCTGCCTCCGTCTTCGTCCACGGCTTCCAATCCCCGTTTTTTACTTTAACCCTATCCTTTCCTTGATCACATACACCGCCCCGAGCAGGTTCGCGTCGTTGCTGTGCCTGGCGGGAACGATTCGCGGCCTTACTTTATAATTTTCCCTCTTCTTCATCACCTGATCGATCGCCCGCTCCAGCATCTCCATATACGTCTGATTGCGACTGATGGCGCCGCCGATGATGATGACGGCGGGGTCCAAAATATATTGAAGGTTGATGATCCCGATGGCGGTATACAGCAATTGCTTCTGGATCAGCCCGGCCAGGCGGCCGTCGGATTCGATCATTTCAAATAACTCCACGCCGTTTGCCGCCGGATAGCCGTTTTTCCTGGCAAAAGCCAGCAGCCCGTTCAATCCGCTTTTCCCGCCGAAGGAATGGAATGATTCCCGTTCCACGTCATTATCGATCAACATGTACCCGAACTCCCCGCCGTTCAAAAAGGCGCCCCGGAGGAGCTTGCCGTTCACCATTGCCCCGCCGCCGACGGCACTTCCGACTACGATGATCGCCGCATTCTCCAGCCCCCGGGCATGCCCTTTCCACACTTCCCCCAGCAGGGCGCAATTCCCGTCGTTTTCGATAAAAACGTCCACGCCCTGCAGCATTTCCCGGATGTCGCCGACAATATCCTTTTCGATCAAATAGGCGAGCGCGGAAGAACCGGTGATTTGGTTCCGTCCGGGATCGTAAATCCCCGGACAGCTTAAACCGATATACGGGGAAGGCCTCTCTTCCGAATAAACGTTGGTAATAAACCGCAACAACTGCCCGTAACTTTCCGGGGTCGGGGCGATTTTCTTCCTCAAGATTTCCCCGTCTTCCGATACGACCGCATATTTCGTATTGGTTCCGCCGATGTCAAAAGCCAGGTAATTCATCTTCGTCACTTCCAAAAGGAGAAATAATAGAAAATGAGCATGAGCAAGCAAATAAAGATAAATAACGAAAGAATGAATCCCGTCGTAAAATAGGTCAAAATCAAGGAAAAGGCCTGGGTCAACAAAAAACAAATGATGCCCGCATACAGGGAGAAGTTGACGACCACTTCGCTGACGGCGGATTCACCGAATTTTTCCCGGACATAATTCACGCAGCCCAAATAAAGAAAGGCAAAGCTCACCCCATGGAACAGATAGGTGGCGGTAAACACCTCCGGAAGGCCGGCGAACAGGGCGATCACCCACCGCAGCAGGCTCAAGCCGATTCCCGCGAAAATGATATTCTTCGCCCCGTATCTTTCGATCAGCCGGTCCACAAAGAAGAAGCCGGTCACCTCGGACAAAAAAGAGCCGAGCAAAAGCGCAGCCCCGGCCCAAAAAACCGCGGCTTCCACGTCCAATTGGAAAGCGGTCCGGTAATGATTGTTTAACACCACGCCGAAGCTGTTGGGCAGCGTGACGACGACAGCACAAAGGAAAAGGAGGGCGGTTACCCTTTTCCCGCCCATCCCGCTTCCCTTGCGGACGGCCGTCGGGTCTTCCATTTCCCCGTTCAGCGGGAAGAAAAGATTGCCGAGAAAAATCAGGAAATTGAGGAGCAAGATAAAAACAAGCAGATCGTTCACATTTTTCGTCAAAGAAAGGATGAAGCCCGCCGCCAGCCCGCTGCTGGCGTAGCCCATGGAGCCGAACAGGCGGAATTTTCCAAAGGGGCGTCGGTTCCGGTAGGACCAACGCCCCATCAAGCCTTCAAAGGCGATATCGATGCTGGATGAGACGGTATGGTAAAGCAGGAACAAAAGGATGAACAGGGTCTTCTGTTCCGCGATGCACATCCAAACGGTGATGACCAGCCGGATGATCAGCGATATTTGGATCAGGCGGTCTTTGTTCCGGGCGAAGGTGATGGCCTTTCCCCAAAACAGGGTGGCAAAAATGATCACGATCTGCGATAAACTGTAAACGACCAAACTCAGATGGATGGGAACCCCGCGGTCATTCATCAAAATTTCGTATTGAAAAATCAGCATCGAGGTAACCAGCGAAAAAGCAAAGAGCTGAAACCGAAAGACGGTTTCCCTGATCGCATCCTTAACGTTCATTTTCCGGCACACCGGGTCCCGCCGGTTTGGATACCGGCTCCTGATCATTTCCTTAACATCCATTTTCCAGGCCCTTTACAACCAAAGTTTCAGCGTCAATGCATCATAGGGAGGAATGCGGAAATCTTGATCTTCGCTTATTTCCTCAATGCAATTCGTCTTCAAAACATGGGCGAATCGGCGAAAATCATAGTTTTCCAGTTTCTTTTCCCCGCCGGTCGGGTTCTTTAACCGCAGAAGGAACGCACCGTCGTCGTAGAGGGACGGGGAAAAGCTGCTGAACAGGCTGTCCGGGCCGACTTCCAGCAGGGAAAATTCCCGCGGCAGCGTTCCCTTTTGATAACGGGGCTGAATCTTATTGTCCAGACGGTAAATAAATTTGTTCAAGGTTTGCGGCTGATAGCTGATATGCTCGGAAGAATAGGTCTCCCACAGTTTGGCCGTTCCCAGTTCGTCAAACCTGCCCTCCTTGACGCAAAGGGCAAATTCGAAGTCCAACGTCCCGATCAATTCCGCCTGGGGCGTGGGAATCATCACATGGCCCTTTTTCGTCGTGTCTCCGGAGGCGCGTCCCGGCCGGGTGACCAGATTCGGCTTGCCCAGCTGCCCGGTCGTGGCGAATAACGTCAAATAGAGGCTGTCGCCGATGTGTTGATATTCCTTGATCCCCTTTCCGAAGGCGGAAAGGTGATAGTTTTCCTCCTCCACGCTGACGGAAGCGTCGAAGGGTTCGATATCAATGGGCATTTCCACATAATCTTTTTTCCAATCGCCCACGTTCCCGTTCAAAACCGGACGGCGGATATAGCCGAAAGGCAAGGAAGCGATCGTTTCTTTCGCATGGATATCCGTATTGATTTTCACCCGCAGCCGGTGGCTGTAAATCCGGTTGTCGACCGTGCAGCGGCAATCAATGATTTCTTCCCCTTTTCGCAGGCTGATTTCCAGCGTGATCCGCAAGCGGTCTTTTTCCCCGTTTTCCTTCAGCCGGTCGTCCAAATGGCGGGGCAGCAAAAATTCCCCTTCCAGCGTCATCGTTTCGACGAGGGACGCCTTTTTGACATTTTTCAAGGACAGGGAAAGGAGTTCCGGCTTGTCCCCGGGCAAAGGAGAGAAATCATAGGTGTCGCCGTCGTTTCCGCAATCTTCGAAACGGATAAAGCCTTTCATCTTTTTCCCGAATTTTGTTTCCAGCACCAGATCATTGTCTTCATAGGAAATGCGGTAGTGTTCATTGCTGATTTCGCGGGCTTCCGTTTCCTTTAATTCGGGAAGCGGCGCATCCCCCTCTTCGAACCGGATCACCCGGTAGCCCATCGCCGGCAGTTCGACCGGGATCAACACTTTCAATCGATAATAGGGGTCTTCGTTCACATATTTGGGCCCTTCCGGCGACTCGAGCAGCAAATTGTTTTTTCCTTCGTAATAAACGGCATCCAGGAGAACGGCATCCTCGATCCCTTCGAATCTCACATTTTTCGACGGATGCATGAATTCTACGATCTTATAACCTTTGAATTTTTTCGGAAGGGTGTTGAAGACAAGAATTTCATTTTCCTTCAGCCCGATTTTTTCCGACAGCCGCTTGGCGATCAGATTTTCGATGCTGTCCGCGATTTCATCGACCGCTTTCATCCGATGGAGGACGTCCGCGGCAACAGGATCCGTGACGCATCCGCCCATGCTGTCGTGGGCTTGCCCTTCCAACAGTTTTTTCCAGGCATGGGTCAACAGGTTCGTGCTGACCTCAATCCCGTTCGCCCGGGCGATGGCCATTAACGGTTCGATCCGCTTCAGCAGTTTTTGTTCCATCCGGAAATTGGTTCGCTTAATGTCATAGCGGACCGATCCGATCGACTTGTGGACGCGGGCGGTGCAGGGCTCCCGGAATTCCCCCTGATATTCTTCCAAATCTTTTTCCCCGCGCAACGTATCGATGAACGTTTCATAGGAACTGACCACATATTGGTCCTGGGATTTTTGATTGATGGACGCCAATTTCTGCGGTAAATCTTCAACGATGCGCAGCTGGTCTCCGCCCGAGGTGATCAGGAGCTCCTGCTGATCGGTTAATTTCTTCAATTTTTCCACGGCGGGGAACAGCCGTTTGTCGAGATACTCGTCGCTGTCATTAAGGAAGGCCGCGGCGCCGTACCCGTCCACCAGGTTGGCCGCGACGACGGCCTTTTCCCCGAGCCCTTTCCAAATGAAATACGGCCGCTTGACATGCTTTTGCAGATTGATGCCCCGCCAAAAGATGATGTTATCGATCCCGCAGTTTCTCAAGATCGTCGGCATTTGCGCGTTAAATCCGAAGGTATCGGGCAAGTAGCCGACCCGCATGGGATCGCCGTATTTTTTGCTTTCCTTGATCCCGATGGCCAGGTTGCGGATCATCGATTCCGCGTCGACAAAGAAGGCATCCGTTTGCGTGTACCAGGGGCCGATGGCCAATCGTTTTTGGCTGACGAGTTTTTTCACTTGCCCGGTCCGCTCGGGTCTGAGCTGCAAATATTCCTCAAGAATGGAGATTTGCCCGTCCAAGCAAAATTTCGCTTCCGGATTTTTTTCCAATTCGTCCAGAATTTCCGTGAAGACGTCGTCGCTCAAAACCAAGGCGTCGGAAGTGGTAAAGTACCATTCTCTGTCCCAGTGGGTGTGATTCACGACATGAACTTTTCTCATCTCAATCCTCCAATTTTTCTTTGACCAGTGAGTAAATCCTTTGCTGATCCCCTTGTTTCAGCTGGCTCCGGTATTCGTCATCCAGCAAAGACTTCGCGATTTTCGAGAGATACTTCAAATGTTCGGCAGCGGATTGTTCCGGGATGAGCAGGACGAAAGCGAATTGGACGGGCTGCCCGTCCAGTGTATCCCACGGGATGGGCAGCGTCTTAAAGATGAGCAAACGGGGTTCTTTGACCGTTTGATTTTTGCAATGGGGAATGGCAAACCCGTCCTGGAAGCCGGTGCTCTGTTGTTTTTCCCGTTCCAGCAGCCCTTGCAAACAGTCGGACTCGGAATGGACGTAGCCCAGTTCGGCCGCTTTTTTGGCGATGAGCCGCAAAAGCTGTTCTTTATTTTCCAGTTTTTCTTCCACCAAGAAAATATTTTTTTCCTGAAAGATTTCAGTCATTGGCGATCACTCTTTTTCTGAGAATGAATCTGTATAATAAAGCATTGACAAAGGCGCTGAACAAGATGAGCACAATCCACCACAGCCAGGAGAAGGCCGGTCCTGTCGTGTACCCGACGAAGGCGCCCAGCGGCGAACCGATTCCGCCGTAGAAGTGGATTCCTGCGGATGCGACCAACGCGCCGGCAAGACCCGAGGCAAGGGTGTTCGCAATGATCAACGACGGATGGGCGGCCGCAAACGGGATCGCGCCTTCCGTGACCCCGACCATCCCCATCACGAAGGCCGAAGTCCCGAGGGTGCGTTCTTCCAGGCTGAAATGTTTCTTGAACAGCCAGGTCGCAATTGCCGCGCCGAGCGGAGCCACCGAGATGGCCGCGCCTGTTGCCGCCTGGGGAATGGCGTTCACGCCTTCCGGACCGAATTGGTTCATGGTGTCGACGAAAATGGCCGAGCTGACCAACAGGGCCGTTTTATTCACCGGGCCGCCCAAGTCAAATCCCATCATCGCCCCCAAGATGGCGCCGTAAATAATGGGAGCGGCCGCATAGCTCTCGGTAATATGATTGATAAATTCATAAAGGGAATTCATGCCAAAGGCGATCGGCTGACCGATCAGATAATAAATCACGATATAGGAAACGAAGGTTGCGAGCAACGGGATGATCAGGATGGGAACAACCGGTTTTAAAAGCTTCGGCCAGGGAACTTTTTTCAGCAACAGGACGAGATAACCGACGCCAAAACCGACAATAATGGCACCGATGAACCCGGCTCCCGTTTCCGTTCCCAAAAATTTCGCATCATTGATCATATAACCCGCGATAAATGCAGGAGCTACAGCCGGCCTGTCGCCGATGGCCCGGGCGACACCCGCGGCAAAAATGGGAATCATCAAGGTGAACCCGATTTTACCAAGATCGAATAATTTGGAGAAAAATTCCCCTTTGGCGTCATCCGAGAATCCCCAAACGACCAGATCGGGATTGTTCGGATCGGGATGGAAGGCGAAAACATTGGCGATGGCCAAAAGCAAACCGGCCGCAATCGTGACCGGAATCATATCCGTCAAACCGGACATCAAGTAACGGACAAACTTGTTCGTGGACGTTCCGATCTCGATTTTTCCCCCGACTTTCGTTCCTTTGCCGCTGTAAAGCACCGCTTTATCCAACGCGGTCAAAATTAACGTTTTTGCGTCTTTCAATGCCGTGTTCGTGTCCACTTCCAAAACTTTTTTCCCGATAAAACGGCTTTTGTCAATGTTGATATCGGCGGCGATAATGACAACATCCGCCTTCTCGATATCTTCCTTGGTCAGTTGGTTTTCCGTTCCGATCGTCCCCTGCGTTTCCACTTTCGCTTCGATGCCCAATTCTTTTGCGGCTTTTTCCAAAGCTTCCTGTGCCATGTAGGTATGGGCGATCCCAGCGGCACAGCCGGTAACAGCGACGAAACGTTTAATTTCCACAGTCTTTTCCTCCTTTTCTCCTCTCATGTTGAAAAATGGGATTTGTTTATAAGGCGCGTTCTCCTCCGATAACCACCAACCCCCCGGTTTCGCACCAAGTTTTAAGAAAGCGTTCTCTCTTCCAAAGCCCATTATAAAGATAAGAGAACAAATTTTCAATAACAATAGTTAATTTGAAAATTTGTTCTCAATCCGTTCAAAAAAAATTCAAGATGGCAAAATCCGTCTCGAAAACTGTAATGGCCGACGTATTTTCACCGAGAGGACGCGACGGTCGAAAGGAAGTTATCGGAGACGACGTGCGCCATCCGGCGGTCATCCTTTAAAAAACTTGCTGGTATTGATGATCCGCTGCCGCTTTTCTTCAAAATCGATATGGAGAATTTCCAAAAAAATCTTTTCCAGGAGGTAAATCAACGCATAGCGGGCTTTCGTGGGGACTTCCTTGAACATCACGGGGTCGTCCTCCAGGCAGCCGACGCTCAATTCGATGGTGGCATATTTGGACAAGGAACTGTTAATGCCGTTAGTCACCAGGATCTGTTTGCATTTCTTTTTGCTCAGTTCCTTTTCAATCTCCAAAATTTCCTCCGCTTCCCCGCTGTTGGAAACGATCAATACGACGTCATCATCCCCCATCATCGAGACCATGCGGAACTGGTCGGCGTAAGTTTCAAAAAAGATCATTTTGGAAGGCTCGATTTTCCGCATGCGAAAGTAAAAATCCTTGGCGGGAATTTGCGACATTTGGAAGGCCATGATAAAGATCCTGGGAGCCTCGAGCAATAGCCGTAC
The DNA here is from genome assembly GCF_000383875.1 of Caldibacillus debilis DSM 16016. Taxonomy (NCBI): domain Bacteria; kingdom Bacillati; phylum Bacillota; class Bacilli; order Caryophanales; family Bacillaceae; genus Caldibacillus; species Caldibacillus debilis. Next base: position 429,382 of record NZ_KB912879.1, read on the forward strand.
CGCCTCTTTAAACTCCTTCCGTTTCGTCACTTCTTCCGCTTTCATAAGGGCCTTTACGATTTCGTCGTCGACGGTCTGGTTGTTTTTTTCATCGTTCATGTAACTGTATTTCAGCTCGTTGAACCCTTTAAACCCCAGTTTTTTGGAGAAGGAGATGATGGAGCTGGGCACGTTCAACGTTTGTTCCGCCAGTTCCCGGGCCGTCAGGTGGGGGATCTTCTCGTGATTGTTTAACAGAAAATTGGCAATGGCCTTATGGGACGGCGACAAATATTTATATTTTTCATTGATCCGTTTAATGACCGTGTTCATCGGATTTCACTCTCTCTTTTTTGTTTTTGGCTCATGGGCGCCGCGCCGCGGGGCACCCGAACTTTTTTTCGGAAATTCCGGTGCTCCCGGCATCTTTCCGATGCCGGCAAATGCCGGACGAAAGAATTCGTCATCGGGTCATTCCCTCGCCAATGGCAAGAAATTCCGTCTGTAACATATTCTATCAAAACGTTTCCATTTTTGCAGGGGATTGTCCGGCGGAAATTTTCGATTTCCCCAATGCCGGGGCGCTGAAGTTTTGCCTCCGTATGGTATGGATTCCCTACCGCCAGAAAAGCGGAGACACACCGAAACCGGATCATCTCTCCGTCCCGGTGCGCATCTTTATCAGGAGTTCCATCCTTTTGCTTCAATCCTAGCATTTAATGAAAATGCGCATTTCGGGGGAAAATGCCCAAGGGGATTTGCTTGCCAAGATCCGAAACCGCCCCACAATTGACGCGAATATGTCATTGCACTTGAACGCGGAAAATGAGGATTTAGAGAATGTACATTGCGCGAAGAAAAGCATGATGCCGGAAATTCCAGTCGGCCGCCAGACACGTTTGCCCGCGGAATGCGTCCGAGAAAAAGCGCGGAAGGACCATGAAGGTATTTGCAAAAAAGGTCGAAAATGAACGCAATCGAGATAAAAACAGAGGCCAAACCGCAGCCGAAACCGGAACCAATCTAAAACTGAACGCAATCGGCAAAAAGGGGAATGCCGTTTCATCGGATCGGCGGCGCATTAGTGGGGCCAATGGCATGAAATCCGCGGCTCGGAAGAGTGGAAAGATGGCCGGAAAACGGGAAGAAAAAAACCGGGGGAACATTTTGTCGAGAAGACACGGGCATAGCCGGAAAAGCCGCAAGAAACAATCTTCCGCACATAAAAAACGCGGCGAATACGCCTGTATACGATTCGCCGGATTTTAAAACGCGGAAATTTATATTCACTTACAATCTTGGAAAAAGTTAAAATCGCACGCAATGCAATCATCCGACCCATACGGCAGCATTCAATCCATTGATAAAATCGCGAAACTATGATAAATTAGTGTAGCAACACATTATTGTAATAAATTATAGTATAATAACCCAATTCTAATTATACAGCATAAATCCCTTTCCGTCAACCCCCATTTTTCATCATTTTTTAAAGGAGTGCTTGATATGAATCCGGAACTTCGGCGGGAGCAGGAACGATTGGACAGCGTAATGGAGATCATCGCGGAGCAAATCGGCATGTTGGAAAAGGAAACCCTCCGGCGCCGGAAAGAAGTGATTAACATCCGCAAACATTTTTGGGATGACGTCAAGGTCAATACGGACACGTTCGACGATTATCTGGAGACGATCATCGCCTTGAGGCAACAGGCCCAGAACCTGTCCGTGAGCCAAAGCACCCACAGACAAGCCTTTAAGAGGCTGGAAGCGCTGCGCCGCATGCAGGAGATCCCCTATTTCGGCCGGATCGATTTCACTGAAGAAGGGGATTCCGCCGCCGAAAAAATCTATATCGGCATCTCCACACTCACGGATCCAAGCGGAGAGAACATCCTCATCTACGACTGGCGGGCGCCGGTCTCGAGCGTCTACTACGATTACGCGCCCGGTCCGGCCGAATATGCCACACCCGGAGGCACGGTCCGCGGCACGCTGGAGAAAAAATGGCAATATATCATCCGCGGCGGCGTTATCCAATCGATGTTCGATACGAGTCTCACCATCGGAGACGAGATTTTAAAGCAAGTGCTTGGCAAAGTCTCAGACAAACATATGCACAACATCGTGGCCACCATTCAACGGGAACAAAACCGGATCATCCGGCATGACCGGGGACGGATGCTCATCGTGCAAGGGCCCGCCGGCAGCGGCAAGACGTCGGCAGCCCTGCAGCGGATCGCCTACTTACTCTACAAGTACCGGGACAGGCTGAAAGCCGATCAAATCCTATTATTTTCACCGAATTCGATGTTTAACAGCTACGTCTCCAATGTGTTGCCCGAACTCGGCGAAGAAAACATGCAACAGGTCACCTTCCAGGAATACTTGGACCACCGGTTGAGCAAAGAATTTCAAATCGAGGGGCCATACGAGCAACTGGAATATGTGCTGACCGCAAGGGATGACCCTTCCTGGCGGACCCGGATGGCGAGCATCCGATTCAAGGCATCGGCCCGTTTTTTCGAGGCGATCAAGGCATATTGGAAGTCGCTGGCATCCTCCGGCATGCTGTTCAAAGATATTCGATTCAGAGGAAAACCGATCATCACCGCCGAACAAATCGCGGAAAGGTTTTACAGCAGCGACACCTCCCTCCGCTTTCACAACCGGCTTGAAAAGCTGACGGATTGGCTGAACAAAAAAATCGATGAAGCGGAGAAACTTGAACGGACCAAGCCGTGGGTACAGGAAGAAATCGAACTGCTCAGCGACGAGGATTACCATAAGGCTTACACCTATTTGCGGAAAAAACGCCGCTCCAAAGGCAAATCGCTAGACAATTATGAGAACGAGATCGAAGCGCTGGGCGAACTGATCGTCCGCAAAAAGTGGAAGCCGTTGCGCAAGCGGATCCGGACCCTTCGTTTCATCGACTTTAAAGGAATGTACAAACAGCTTTTCGCCGATCCGACGCGGATCAAATTTTGGCTGGAAGGGGAAACGCCCGAGGAGTGGGAGGATATTTGCCGGTTGACGGCGAAAATGCTGGACGAAGGCAAACTGTTTTACGAAGATGCAACGCCGTTTTTATTCTTGCAAGATCTGATTCAAGGCTTTCAGACGAACGTCTCGATCAAACATGTGCTTGTAGACGAAGCGCAAGACTATTCCCCGTTTCAATTCGAGTATTTGAAATGTTTGTTTCCCTCGGCGAGGATGACCGTGCTCGGCGACTTTAACCAGGCGATCTTCGCCCATTCGTGCGAAACGGCCGATTTTCAAACATTGACCAGCTTGTACGGACCGGATGAAACGGACGTGATCACCTTGAACCGCAGCTACAGATCCACAAAACCGATCGTCGAATTTACGCGCGGGCTCGTGCCCAGCGGCGAACGGATCATCCCTTTTGAGCGCGAAGGCGAAAAGCCCGTGCTGACGAAAGTTGCCGACCATGACGAACTGCACCGCTCGATCGCTTCCAAAGTCAAGGACTTGCGGAACCGGGGGTACCATACGATCGCGGTCATCTGCAAATCGTTGGCGGAAAGCACCGCCGCCTACGAGGCGTTGAAGGGCGTCGACGAAATTAAACTCGTCAAGAGCGGCTCCGCCGAATACGAACAAGGGGTGATCGTCATACCGGCGTATTTGGCCAAGGGCATCGAATTCGACGCCGTCATCATTTATAACGCATCGGCGCAAGTTTACGGCGATGAGAGCCTGCGCAGATTGTTCTACACCGCCTGCACCCGGGCCATGCATCACCTGCAGCTTTACAGCGTGGGCGAACCGAGCCCCTTTTTGCGCAGCGTCGCGCCGGGGAGTTACCTTACGGTCCCGAATTAACGCGGGGGCAGGTTCGGCGTCTTCAATGGATCACTGTAATAAAAAACAAAACGAACGTCTCGCGAAACGGAAAGATCTTCCGTTCGGCCGCATCGGCCGTCCGGCGTCCGTTGATCACAGTCGTTTCTTATATTGGACGTTCAAGGAAATTTTGTTCTTCTTGGATCATCCGTTTTTCTTTTCCAAACCGGCGAAGGGCGCTTGCCGGCCACTTTGCCCAGCCGGCATTCGGCATACTTTCTGACATAGGCAGGGGGCTCCGTTTTTCAATCAGAGAATCTCCTGCCTTTTTTGCTTGTGTTCTCAGCAGAATGCCTTGCGCAAATTCCGATCGCCGCCCGAAAACAATAGAGCCGCGGGTATCGCGAAATCCGTCTGAAAATATGTTTGCCCTGCCCGTAAAAAAATTCCCCTCCGGCATTGCGCCGATTAGAGGGGAATGTTTTTCGATGAAAAACGCGTCGTCTCCGTCGGTGGCCGCACGAACACGCTAGTGAAAATCGTTATCTTTCTTCCGGCCGCTTTTTCGGATGAATCGTCCAACCGGCAACCGTACAGGAAAAATCCTTACCTTTCTTCGGTCGCCCGTTCAAGGACCTGCTTCATAAAATGAAGAACATCGTCCCGCAGCTCTTCATTTTGCAAAGCGAATTCGATCGTCGTTTGGATGAAGCCCAGCTTTTCTCCGACATCATACCGCTTGCCCTCGAATTGGTAGGCGAAGACGCGCTGGATTTGATTGAGCTCCCGGATCGCGTCCGTCAGTTGAATTTCCCCGCCGGCTCCGACTTCCTGCTTCGCAAGGAAACGGAAAATTTCCGGGGTCAAAATATACCGGCCAATGATGGCCAAGTTGGACGGGGCGGTGCCCTGTTCCGGTTTTTCCACGAAGCTCTTCACCTGATACAGCCTGCCCCTGCTGGACAGAGGATCGATGATCCCGTACCGGTGGGTTTCGTCGTCCGGCACTGTTTGCACGGCGATGACCGAAGACAAGGTTTCCTCATATTGATTAATTAATTGTTTTAAGCAAGGAACCTCCGCCTGGACGATATCATCCCCCAACAGGACGGCGAACGGCTCATCCCCGATGAAGTTCCGGGCGCACCAAACCGCATGGCCCAGCCCCTTCGGTTCCTTTTGCCGGATGTAATGGATTTCCACTTCCGAAGATTGTCTCACTTTCTCCAGCAGATCGAATTTTCCTTTTTCCTTCAGGTTTTGCTCCAGTTCAAAATTATTGTCGAAATGGTCCTCGATGGCTCTTTTCCCTTTTCCCGTAACGATGATGATATCTTCGATCCCCGATTCAATGGCCTCCTCCACGATGTATTGGATGGTAGGCTTGTCGACGATCGGCAGCATTTCCTTCGGCATCGCCTTGGTGGCCGGCAAAAATCTCGTTCCGAGTCCTGCTGCGGGAATGATCGCTTTTCTTATTTTTTTCAACGGTTTGGACTCCTTTCTATGTACTTTTCATGAAAAAAAGGAAAAAATTTCTATTTCTATTTTAGCATGGCTGGCTGCATTATTATATTATTTTACAATAAGTTTCCAGAACAGGGAACACCCCCGCCCCTTGTTCCGTTCTTCCCCTTTTGCGAGCTTTTCCGTCAGGAGCCGGCTCCTGCGGTCTTCATCACCATATCCCTTTCCCCCGGACCAAAAAGTTCCATAAAAATCGTTGGATTTTCCTTGTCCAGCTCTGTTGTCGGAAACCACTTCATTTTATCTGAAAAACCTCCGCAATCGAACAACATGTATTTGGGAAAAAGACCGTTTTTATTCAGCCGGCATCAGGCAGACCGGCCTCATGCATCCCTCCACGGGAACGGGAAGCGTCCATGGAAATCGGCAAGGAAAAATCCGCCCGGAAAATTCCGGGAGACGGGCGCCGATTTCCACAGAAGCATCCCTCTCCGATTTGAAGGACCGACCGCACTTCCCGAATTTCGGAGGACAAACGCCGATTCCATAGAGACATCCTCCACCTGTTTAGAAAATCTCCCCAATTCCCGAATTCCGGGACACAGGCCCCGATTTCACAGAAACATCTCCCGCCGATTAGAAAGTACCGGTGCATTCGGATCCGGGGGACTTTTCACCATTTCGCCATTTTTGTCAAAATCGGAAAGTATCAACTTTTACATATTTGCGAAATATTTGACAACCTTATTGACTGTCTAACCGGATCGGTCTAATTTTAAAGATGGAGAAACCGTCATATTGAAAATGAATGAAGGAGGCTAAACATGGCAAGCATTCTCATTTCACCGAACAAATACATCCAAGGCAAAGGCGAATTGCATCACATCCACGAACATATCGGACACCTCGGAAAATCTTTCTTATTCATCGCAGACGAGTTCGTGCAAGGGATTACGAAAAACATCATTGAAGATAGCTTTGCCAAAACGGATGCTTCCATTGTATTCGAAACGTTCCGCGGCGAATGCTCCAAACAAGAAATTGAACGGATTAAAAAGGTGGCCTTGGAAAATAAGGTGGAAGTCGTCGTCGGCGTCGGCGGAGGAAAAACCCTCGACACCATTAAAGCGGTAGGCTATTATACGCAGCTGCCGACCGTCGTGGTTCCGACCATCGCTTCCACGGATGCCCCGTGCAGCGCGTTGTCCGTCATTTATACGGAAGACGGCGTATTCGAAGAATATCTCATTTTGCCGAAAAACCCCGACATCGTTTTGGTCGACACGCAAATCGTCGCCAACGCGCCGGCGAGACTCCTGGCAGCCGGGATCGGCGATGCGCTGGCCACCTATGTGGAAGCCCGCGCTTGTTATGAAGCCAACAAAACGCCGATGGCCGGCGGATCCATTACGAGAGCGGCGATCGGGCTTGCCGAACTGTGCCAAAAGATCCTTTTTGAAGACGGCTTAAAGGCCTATTTGGCGGTGCAAAGAAAAACCGTCACGAAAGCGGTGGAAAACGTGGTAGAAGCCAACACGTATTTAAGCGGCATCGGTTTTGAAAGCGGCGGCCTTGCCGCAGCCCATGCCATTCATAACGGCTTCACCGTATTGGAAGACGTCCACAGCCTGCTTCATGGCGAAAAGGTCGCCTTCGGCACCGTCACCCAGCTGGTGCTGGAAAACCGCAGCATGGATGAAATCGAACGAATGATCCGCATGAACATCTCCGTCGGCTTGCCGGTCACCCTGGAACAAATGGGCATCACCGAAAATGTGGAAGAAAAGATTTGGAAAGTCGCCGAAGCCGCCTGCGCGGAAGGCGAAACGATCCATAACATGCCCTTCAAAGTGACGCCCGATGACGTGTACGCCGCCATCCTAGCCGCCGACAGCATCGGGAAACGTTATGTCAAATAAACGTGTTTCTTAAATCTTTTCACTCCCGGCCGTCCGCCGGGAGATTCATAAGAAAAGAAAGACTCTCCTGCACGTTTGCCGTTTCGGTGAATGGGACAGGGGAGTTTTTCTTCATCTTTTTCATTGAACCCGCGTCCATTCGGGATGAAGTCCAAAATTTAAAAAGAAGCGGACGCAAAACGGTTCATATTGCCAATCTTAAGTCCGCCGAGCAGAACGCAAAAATTTCCCAATGATTTGGACTTCACATCAATCAGCGAATGACATGTTGCAAAGGATCTGGGCTGATGAATGAAAGAGGTTTTAATAGAATTTCAAACGGACTGGCACCTTAAATGCATCCGGGATGAATGATAAAAGGGCGAAGGCATATCTACATAGCAAAAAATGAAGCGCTTCTCTAAAAACACGATGATGGCGCCGTTTACGGCGGTTTTTTATCTCTAAAACTGTAAAAGTCGGGAAAAACGGTTCCGCGGCCGTCTTCTCCGGCGCATTTTCATCTTTCCCCACAGGAACACCTACGAAAAGCTTTCATCTTTGACTAATGGGAGAGATTATCATTAATCACATTTAGTGATTCGGCAATGCCGAAGATACTTTCGATCAAATCTGGCAATTGGAAGGAAATGCTAGCCAGCGATATGGCGATAATCGCCAAACAGATCAATACGAGACTCCTCTAAAGCTTTTCTCCCATTTCCCGCCCCTCCTTTTCCCCATCTTTTTATGAATAGAAAATTCTAAATATTTTTATAATAAAGATCTTTTTCTTGGAAAAGAAAAACTTTTTTGATCGGTACCGATTGGAGCGGTCATGTCCTCATGTCTGCCAAAATCTTGCACCTAATCGTGGGAAATATGGCTTTTACGGAAATGGAACACCCCTGCACCCGCTTCTTTTACACCAATTCGCGGACTTCATCGATTGGAGTTCCGTCGATCCTTGCCTTACGTTGACTCGGCACAATCACACGGCATTAACCTCCTTCAGGCAAAGATTTATACCCATATCGTTTGTTGGAAGCTGTGAAAAGATCCATTCGTGAGGAAACGCCGGGAAGAACCGAGTCATTTAACAACTGGCGTAGCTTTTGCGGTATACAAAAATTCAAAATGTAGCCATAATCAGCGGATAAAAAAAACCGGAACCCCCTTCGAGGTTCCAGTTTTTCGTCTTTATCGGAGAGGCGGGCAACAGGAATGGCAGTTCGTGCCCATTGGACGATGGCTTCCCTTGAGGGACCAGATCCCGCCGTCCATTTGATCCGCTCATCCCGGACCTGATCGTTATGAATCTGCAGCCCATAATTGTTCATGGACCGGAGGCTTGCGGAACCCGCATCACCACCGCCTAATACACTTTTACCGTCCGGGCGGTGCTGCGGTTCCCGGCTTTATCGATGGCGTACACTTTCAGCACCGTGCCTTTTTTCTGGGCGGAAATGGCGACGCTGAAGGTGCCTTTCGCGGATACGGTGCCTTTGCCGATGAGCTTCGAGCCGCGATAAATGTAAATGGTCGCGCCTTTTTCCGTTTTCCCGGTCACTTTTTTTGATTTGGATGTCACTTTGTTCACGGACGGGGCGGGCGGAGGCGTTTTGTCGACGACCTTCACTTTCGTCTCTTTGCTCTTGTTTCCCGCTTTGTCCACCGCGTAAACCGTTAACGTCGTACCAGCCTTCTGCTTGGAAATTTTGATCGAGAAGTCGCCTTTGCTGTTGGCCGTTCCCTTCCCGATTTGTTTCGAGCCGGCCTTCACATAGACGGTGGCGCCCGCTTCGGTTTTTCCCGTCACTTTCGTGGCGTTGTCACCCACCGTGCTCACTTTCG